>NZ_JBHVGB010000026.1:0-49659 GCF_042801335.1 Nocardioides sp. NPDC057577
CTCCAGGAGTGGGGCGGCAGAGTCTTTCGTCGGAGATCAGCCGAAGAACGCCTGGCCACCGTCGAGCGGGATCGTGGCGCCGGTGAGGTAGCGCATGTCCTCGCCCAGGAGAGCGACGACGGCACGGCCGATGTCCAGCTCGCAGTCCCCGATCCGGCCCATCGGGATGGCGGCGACGAACTCCTCCGCCTCCTCGGGGTTCTGCTCCGTCCACCACTTCAACCCCGGCGAGAGCGCATGCGGGGCGATGCTGTTGGCACGGATCCCGTCGCGGGCCCATTCGACGGCCGCGGTACGGGTGAGGGCGCGGACGGCCTGCTTGGCGGCGGCGTACACGCCGTAGGTCGTCGGGTCCCAGCGCACCATCGCGGAGGTGACCAGGTTGACGATGTGGCCGCCGCCGCGGGCGACGAAGTGCGGGTGGCACGCCTTCATGAACGCCAGCGTCGCGAACGGGCCCGACGCGAAGCTCCGCTCGACGGCTTCGTCGTCGATGGTGAGCAGCGGCCCGTACGCACCGGAGTAGGCGTTGTTGACCAGGATGTCGACACCGCCCATCGTCTCGACGACCTGGGCGACGGTGGCCGGGATCGTGCTGGTCTCGGTGATGTCGCAGACGAACGGGACGGCGCGCACCCCGCGCTCCACGAGCAGCTCGCAGGTGGTCTCGAGCTTCGCCGCCGTACGACCGACGACAGCCACGTCCGCGCCCTCGGTCGCCAGTGCCAGCGCGATGCCTTGCCCGACGCCCTGCCCCGCTCCGGTCACCAGCGCGACCTTTCCCACCAGGGAACCCATCTCCAACCTCCTAGATCATGACCGCACGACGCGGCACGCAGTCATGATGGTTCTCGGCGGCGGGATCGGTAGGGGTCGTTACTGCTGAGCGGAATCAGCCGAAGACCGCCCGTGCGGCGGTGATGGCCGGCCCGCGTTCGGTGACCACGTCCAGGCCACCGTCGGCCCAGCCGCGGACGGTCAGCGGCTCGCCGGGGAACACGGGAGCGGCGAAGCGTCCCTCGAGCTGGGTCAGGTCGGCCGGGTGGGCGCCGGTCTCGCGCGCCGCGACGAGGGTCGCGGCCGACAGGGTCGCCAGGCCGTGCAGGATCGGTCGCGGCTGGTCGATGGCCGCCGCGGCCGCGGGGTCGACGTGGATGTGGTGACGGTCGCCGAGCAGCCGGTAGATCAGGGCCGCGTTGTCCGCGGTGGCGAGCTCGGTGCTCCACGCCGGAGCATCGTCCGGGGGCGACACCCGACCGGGGCCCCGATCGCCGCCGAACCCGCCCCGACCGGGGGCGAACAGCGACCAGGTGGCGACGAAGCGCTCGCTCTCGACAGCGAGGTCGTAGACCGCGGCCGCGCCCTTGTCCCAGACGCCGGTCACCCGCGCGGTCATGGTGATCTCGCCGCTGGCCGGCAGTGGTTTCAGGACGGTCAGCGCCTGAGCACCGTGCAGTGCCGTACGCGTGTCCCAGGCCCCGGCCGCACCGAGCACGTCCGGGGCCCACTGAGCGAGCGTGAGAGCGAAGCCGGGAAGCACCCGGAGCCGGTCCTCGAAGACGAGGTCGATCTCGTCCGGCCGGGCGCCGACGGCAAGGGCGAACAGGATCGGGTCCCGGTCGGACCAAGCGACCGTACGCTCGCCGACGGTCAACCCGATCCAGTCACCGGCCGGCGCACCGGCGCGGGGAAGAGCGCTCACGAGCGCACCCGTCGTGTCGATCTCGTACGCCATGGTGTTCCCGTTCTCGAGTCTCAGCACCAACAGACCCATCCTGCTGACGCGCGTGATACCGGTCGAGCCGCGCTCCCGCTCACCGGGCGCCGACCCGATGAGCGGGAGCACTGCTCGCGCCCGGGCGTTCGTCGTACCTATGGTCACGGGCGCCGACCCAAAGACCGACCGAAGGAGAAATCGTGGGCAACATCGACCTCACCGGCCGGACCGCCGTCGTCACAGGAGGAGGCGCCGGACTCGGCCGGGCCGAGGCGCTCGCCCTGGCCGGGCAGGGCGCCAACGTCGTCGTCAACGACATGGGCGACGCAGCCGACCAGGTCGTCGCCGAGATCGAAGCCCTCGGCCGCAAGGCGATCGCCGTCAAGGGCGACGTGAGCAGCTGGTCGATGGGCCAGCAGCTCGTCGACGCCGCGGTCGACACCTTCGGCAGCCTCGACGTCGTCGTCAACAACGCCGGCATCCTGCGCGACACGATGCTCTTCAACATGAGCGAGCAGCAGTGGGACGACGTGATCCGGGTCCACCTCAAGGGCCATGCCGCGGTCTCGCGGGCGGCGTCCGTCTACTTCCGCGCCGCCTCCAAGACCGCTGGCGGGCCAGTCTTCGGCCGGGTCGTCAACACCGCCTCCGAGGCGTTCCTCTTCGGGGCCGCCGGCCAGTCCAACTACGCCGCCGCCAAGGCGGGGATCGTGGCCCTGACCCTGTCGACCTCCCGCGGCCTGGAGCGCTACGGCGTGACCGCCAACGCGATCTGCCCGCGGGCGCGCACCGAGATGACCTCGCACGTCTTCGCCGAGGACGGCGACGCCGAGCGCCTGGACATCCTCGCCCCCGAGCGGGTGGCCTCCTTCGTCGGCTATCTCGCCTCCCCCGCATCCGCAGGCATCAGCGGCCAGGTCTTCGTCGTCTACGGGGACATGGTCGCCCTGATGGCGGCCCCGACGGTCGAGAACAAGTTCGTCGCGGCCGACGGCACGTTCTCCGTCGACGAGCTCGACGCCCAGCTCACGCCCTACTTCGAGGGCCGCTCTCCCTACCAGACCTACGCCGCGTTCAGCGTGGCGAAGCTGGACACCACCGGCATCGAGAACGTCGCCGGCTGATGACTCCCGCTGCCGACCCACGCACCGTCGCCGAGCTGATCGACGCGGGAGCGAGACGATTCGGTGACCGGCCGGCGCTCGTCGAAGGCGCTCGCACCTGGACCTACGCCGAGCTCGCCGAGGACGTACGCCGCACCGCGCGGGCCCACATCGCGACCGGAGTCCGCCCCGGTGACCGAGTGGCGATCTGGGCACCCAACCGGTCCGAGTACATCCTGGCGATGCTGGGCGCGCAACTGGCCGGCGCGGCCGTCGTGCCGCTCAACACGCGCTACCGCGGCCGCGAGGCGCGCGTCGTGCTCGAGCGGTCACGAGCGGTCTCGCTCGTCGTCGCGAACGGCTTCCTCGGCAACGACTACCTGGCGATGCTGCGAGAGTCCGCGCCCGGCAGCGGTCTCCGCCATCTGCGCACGATCGTCGATCTCGACGGCGGCACGAGCGAGGGGGTCCTGAACTGGCCGGACTTCGTGGCCGGAGCCGACCGGGTCACCACCGACGAGCTGGCGGCCGCGGAGGCGACGCTGACTCCGGACACGATGTGCGACCTGCTGTTCACCTCCGGCACCACCGGCGTACCCAAGGGCGTGATGAGCGCCCATCGGCAGACGTTGGGCGTCGCTCAGGTCTGGGCGGAAGGCGCCGGGCTCACCGAGCTCGACCGGTACGCCATCGTGAACCCGTTCTTCCACGGGTTCGGCTACAAGGCCGGGGTCATGGCCGCGCTCTCGTCAGGCTCCGCGATCCACCCGGTCGCCACCTTCGACCCCGAGCTGCTCATGGCTCAGGTCGAGCGTGAGCAGATCACCGTCCTCCCGGGGCCGCCCACGATCTTCATCACGCTGATCAACCATCCGCGACTCGCCGACTTCGACCTGTCCTCGCTGCGGTTCGCGGTCGCCGGGTCGGCCACCGTCCCGGAGACGCTCTTCGAGCAGATGCTCGACGTGCTCGGGTTCGACCAGGTGGCCCAGGCGTACGGACTCACCGAGTGCCTCGTCGCCACCCAGTCCCGGCCCCACGAGGACCCGCGTCACGTCGCCGACACCACCGGTCCCGCCGTGCGCGGGATCGAGGTGCGGGTGGTGGACGCGGCCGGCGTCGATGCGGCCCTCGGCGAGGACGGCGAGATCTGGCTGCGCGGCGAGAACGTCATGCTCGGCTACTTCGAGGACCCCGAGGCCACCGCCGAGGCCATCGACGGCGACGGCTGGCTGCACACCGGCGACGTCGGCCGGCTCGACGAGCACGGCTGCCTGAAGATCACCGACCGGATCAAGGACATGTTCACCGTCGGCGGCTTCAACGTCTACCCCGCCGAGGTCGAGAACGTGCTCACCGGCCACCCCGACGTCATCGAGGCCGCTGTGGTCGGCGTCGCCGACGAGCGGATGGGCGACGTCGGCCACGCCCACCTCCGGCTCCGTGCCGGTGCCGCACTCGACGACACCGGCCTGACGGCGTACTGCCGTGAGCGGCTGGCGAACTTCAAGGTCCCGCGGGCGTTCACGGTCGTGGAGGACTTCCCGCGCAACGCGAGCGGGAAGATCCTCAAGCACGCCCTCTGAGCCGTCGAGCTCCTCCTCAGCCGTAGGTGACCTTCACCGTGTCGGTGACCGGCACCGACTGGCAGCCCAGCCGGATGCCGTCGGCGAGGTCGTCCTCGTCGAGCACGTCGTTGCGGAGCATCTTCACATCGCCCGCGAGGAGCTGGACCGCGCAGGCGGAGCACTCCCCCTCACGGCAGGAGTACGGCGCCTTCACCCCCTTGCTCTCCAGGAAGTCGAGCAGCGTGGTGCCCGGGTCCCAGTCGTCGAAGATGCGCTCGCAACCGTCGAGCTCGACCTCGAGCTTCACCGGGGCTGCTGCGGTCTCGTCGACGGCGAGCGCAGGCTCCGGCTCGGTCCCCCGCTCGACGTGCCCGAACGGGTTCCCCCCGAGCGACACGAACTTCTCCTGGTGCCTCCGCTCACGCGGGAACCCGAGCTCCTTGAGCGCGGCCGTGACCATGCTCATGAACGGCGCCGGGCCGCAGACGAACGCATCGGAGGAGAGATGGTCCGAGGCGTACGCCTTCAGCTGCTCGATCGTCGGCAGCCCCTGGACCGACTCCAGCCAGTGGACCACCTGGAGCCGACCGGGATTCCGGGCCGCCAGCGCGGCCAGCTCGGTGGCGAAGATGACCGAGTCCTGGTCGCGGTTGGCGTAGAAGACCACGATCCGGCCGTTGCCCTCCGACAGCGCAGCCCTCGTGATCGACATGATCGGGGTGACGCCCGAGCCGGCGGCGAAGAGCAGCAGGTCACGGTCGTACGAGGCCGGGGTGAAGATGCCGGAAGGCGGTAGCACCCGCAGCGTGTCGCCGACCCCGAGCTTGTCGCAGATCCAGTTCGAGGCGTACCCATCCACCGTGCGCTTCACCGTGACCGTCAGGTATCCGCCGTCGTAAGGGCTGCTCGACAGCGAATAGCAGCGGGCCGCTATATCGGTGGTGTCGCTCGGAACGGCGACCGTCAGGAACTGGCCGGGCCGGTAGGCGAACGCCTCTTCCGCACCTGCCGGCACGGCAAAGCGGATCGACTTCGCGTGCTCCGTCTCGTCGACGATGTCGACGATCTCCAGAACGAAGGACTCGGTGTCCAAGGATCTCCCCTAGCGCGGTTGAGAGGGTGGCGACGATGCTGCCACCGACCGCCCGCCGGACCCGGTACGCCTCCCGCCCACCGGAAGCCACCGCTCACGAATCGGCGGGTCACGCCGGGACGTGCCCGGCTAGCTTGTCCTCGGGGTGATCAGCGTGGCTGCGTACGTCTTCGGGCACGTGCCGCCCGCGCAGGCGCGATACTTCGCATCGAGTGCCTTCAGATGGGCAACGACCTTGGCGTAGCTCGGGTCCCCGGCCAGGTTGCGCGTCTCGTACGGATCGACCGCGCGGTCGTAGAGGACGGGCACACCGGTCGCGGTGACGGTGATGTAGGTGTAGCGCCCGTACCGGATGCCGCGATACTTGCTCGTCGTGCCGCCCGCGGTCGGCCAGGCCGCCACTGGGATCGGCCGGTAGAGCGTCTTGCCGGCCTTCACGCTCGCCGCGAGCACCCGGGTGATGTCGACCCCGTCCTGGGTCCGCCCCGGCGTCGCCCGCCCGAGTGCGGCGACCGTGGTCGCGATGTCCGGGTTGCCGACCGCGGAACCGACCTTGGTGTTCTTCGGGATCCCGGGCCCGACCATGATCAGTGGGATCCGCATGGACTGCGAGGACTCCCACAGCTTGCCCTGCCTGTTGTGGTGCCCGGTGGTGTAGCCGTTGTCGCCCGAGAAGATGATGACGGTACGCCGGTACTGCCCGCTGTTCTTCAGATGAGCGATCGTGCGGGCGACCGCCCGGTCGACCGACTGCGCCGCCTCGATCCGCTGCTGGTAGACGTAGCGCATGACCCGCTTCTGGGCTGCCGTGTAGGGCTTCCCCGCAGTGACCTGGCCGCGCCCGGCGTAGAACATGTCGGGCGTCTTCGGCAGCTCGAGGCCGCGGAAGCGCCCCTTGTCCGGACCCATCGGCCGGGTGTTCTCCAGCCACAGCGACGGCTGACCGGGGTAGCGCTTCTTCGGGTCGCTGGCCTCGACCGGGCCGCCCACATGTGGCGCCACGTAGTTGACCCACAGGAACCATGGCTTCTTGCCGCCCACGTTGGTCCCGGCGCGCTTGATCATCTTGATGCTGCGGTTCTGCAGAGCGACCGAGCTGTAGAGGCCCGGCGACTGGATCGTCCCGTTGCTGTTGAACTTCGGACTCAGCAGGTTGTAGGTCGACGGATCGATCGTCGCCTGCCAGTCATCCCACCCCGGCTCACCGTTGGAGTGGCGCTCCGAGCCCTTGCCGTAGTTGTTGAGGTACTTCCCGAGGAACATCGTGCGATAGCCGGCCCTGTCCATCCACACCGGAAGCGTGTTCCGGCGCCCCGTGAAGCCGGTGTAGCCGCCGTGGGTCCCCGAGATCGACCAGTTCTTGTGGTTGTGCGCATACTTCCCGGTCAACAGGCTCGCCCGCGCCGGCACGCACAACGGCGTCGGCGCCACCGCATCGGTGAACGTCGTCCCCTGCTGCACCAGCAGCCTCTGCACGTGCGGCATGTACCTGATGTCGGTCGCCGCCAGGTCATCGACGTTGATCATCAACACGTTCGGCCGCCCCGACTCCAACCGACCAGGAAGCGCCGCCGCTTCTGCCGTCGACGTCGGCCCGCACAGCACCCCCACGGTGCTCGCCACCGCCACCGTTGCGATCGCAACCCGCCCACGCCGGAGGATGCCGCCCAGCCGTACTTCAGAGCTCAACGTCCGACCCGCTTCGACCTTGCGTCACTCCCGCGGGCAGCAGCGAACATGCGATGACATGGGATATTCAACGAGACTCCGGCACAGAATCGGACAGATGGAAGGCGTCTCCGATCCCGAGCCGGCGAGCAAGAAGAAATTTACCCTCCGGGGGCATTTCCCGCAGGGCGTTCAGCACCCTTTAACACCTGCCCATCGGCCGATCTCGCCATGCCTGGACGCGGATCGCATGTCCGGTGCCCACTGGCGGGTGCTTGTCCGGCCGACCGGTATTGGCGCAGCGAGCTCAGGGCAGGTTCACGAACCCGGCGAGGAAGTCGCGGGCGGCTGGGGTGTCCACCCGGTAGGTCACGTCGATGGCCTTGCAGAAGGTGTCGCCGGTAACCGTGATGGACGCCACGACGTCAGTCTCGGTTGCTCCGGCGCCGAGGAAGTGCGGCCCTCCGGAGTCCCCGGAACAGGTGCCCCCGTCGCCGGTGGCCTGGTTGGCCGACAGGGTCAGCCAGGTGCTGGTCAGCGATGCCGGGGTCTGGACGGCGAATCGTCGCTCGTTGTTGTCCAGGATCCCGGCAGGCCCTCCCTTGCGGGTTTCGCGGACCGCCCCGTAGCCGACGGTTGTGAACTCCGTGCTCCTCAGCTGGTGT
The DNA here is from genome assembly GCF_042801335.1 of Nocardioides sp. NPDC057577. Lineage (NCBI taxonomy): Bacteria > Bacillati > Actinomycetota > Actinomycetes > Propionibacteriales > Nocardioidaceae > Nocardioides > Nocardioides sp. NPDC057577. The sequence continues at coordinate 7,815 of NZ_JBHVGB010000026.1, forward strand.
GCGGCCTTGAGGTCATCCAGGAGGCCGGCTTCGGGGAGCTGGGCCGGCTGGATCCCGACGGGGTCGTCGAACACGATCACCGCGATGTCGTGCGGCTCGGAGCGGCCGCCGGCCCCGGAGTAGCCGTAGTCGGGGTGAGTGTGTGCGGTGCCGCGGTGCAGGGTCATGCCCGGGCCGACCTCGTCGTCGAAGGTCACCGCGGCCTCGCCCTCGCCGACGCCTTGCGCGTCGAGGAAGGCGGTGCAGTGCGAGGCGGTCAGGAACACGGTCTGCGAGATCAGGGTCCCCGAGCACGCCTGGTCCAGCGCACCGTCCCCGTCGAAGTCGTAGACCAAGCTGCCCACGGCCGGATGCCGACCCTGGTCGGGCGCCCCGTACACGATGGCAGCCGCCGGTGACACCACCGCCAGCACTACCGCGCTTGCCGCCGAGACCACCAGTGCGGACCGAAGCCAGGCCCCCATGATTCGCTCCGCTAGTCGCGGTGTGTCGTTGCGCCCCGAGACTCTTGCAGCATGCCCGGCGCAGCTCTTCGGCGTCATGCCCCATTTGGGGCGATCTGTCCGGGCAGCGGCGAGATCCTCTCCACCCACCAGATCGAACCCGAGAAGAGCGACTGGCGACACACGCAAGCCCGGGCCGATGGCCCGGGCTTCCTGTCGCGCAAGTCGCGACTCAGGGGTCACCTCTGTCGCGACCAGAGTTCAGGACCATCCCCGGGCCTCAGCCCGCCACTGCGCAGTACCTATGGCATCCGCACTCAACACCGGGTCGGCGAACCGGACCGCCATCGCCACGACGTCCTCGAAGGTCGCAGGGAGATGCTCGCCATCAGCACCCAGGCCGCGTCGATACGCGACGTACGCGGAGGCCCTGACCCTCACCAGGTCACCGATGGCGTCAGACAACGGCCTGACTTCGACGCCTCGGAAGGCCATGGTGGCAGCGACCGCCGTACGCACCTCGGCGCGGCCGAGGTCATGGGTCGTGACGAGCGTGTAGATGTCGGCCCAGTCCCGCACTCTCGTGCTCGCAGGCCCGAGGTCGATCGCGGTCGAGATCTTCTCCGCGAGCACGGTTGCGATCGGATAGCCCAAGATCCGCACCGGCGCCGTGCCGGGCCGCAGCGCCGGAAGCTCGACCACCGACGGCTCCGGGGTGACCGGGTCTCCGAAGTTGATGTCCAGCTTGAGCTTCAACCTTGCCGTACCAAGCGCCGCATCCATGGTCACGCGGACCCCGGAATAGAGCGCATCGTCTCGGATCATCGCCGCCTTGACGGTCTCGGTCAGGTAGATGACTCCGTCGTCAGGGTCGGCCAGACCCGCGATCTCGACGACACGGGCCGCGACAGCGCTCTCATCGGCCGGCATGTTCCGAGCCAACGCGTCCGCATCGGTGGTCGGGCGTCGGCTCCCGAAGCTCGCCAGGAGCATCCCGCCCTTGAGGACGAAGTCACCGGCGTACGGCGATGTGCTCATCCGGGCCAGCCATCGCTCCACGACATACATCGTCAACAGGTCCTGGGTACGTCTGCGCTCCCGACGGGCACGATTCTGCAGATCCAGGTAAGCGCGCCCCGCGGCGGTCTCTCGCGTCGCTCGACTCATCGTGCCCCCGCGATGTCCAGCGCCAAGCGCACTGGCCCCACCGCACCCAGGACGCTGGCGTACTCCAGCACCCTCCCCGGCTTCGCACCTGGCGATGCCAAGTATCTGTTCAGCACCGTGTGTGCCAACGGCTCACCAAGTCGGTGCCGCAGACGCATCAAGTCCACCACCGTCCGCGCGGAGTCGTAGATTCGCGTGTATTCATCCGGGGCGACCTCCATCCGCGTGAGTCCGACCTCAAACGTCTCAGCATCGAACCGGAACACCGTGGTCGGCGGATAGGCGATGCGCACCGGATGCCGTCCGGAGGAGACCGCGATCTGGACCGCCGGCTCCATCTCATCAGTGAGTCCGTGTGCCACCGCTGCGCTCACGCAACACACGATCGCGTGCGGGGCCCGCATCCCAACCGCCAACAGATCAGGAAACGAAGGCTGCGGAGCATCCGCGTGTCGGAACACACCCCGCGAGAGCTCGATGACGTCACCCTCGTCCCGCCATCGATACAGGTCCCGCGGATGCACTCCTGACCGCAGGGCCGCCCGCGTCGTGAATGTCACCGGAAGTGACTCCAAACCCGTCATGGATAAAAACCATACACTCTCAAAGAGAGGGTGTATGGTTTTTATCCATCCTCACAGGCCCGCACGGACGCGTCAGAACCTGACATCTTCGTAGAAGCGACCACGCCGTAGCTTTCATGAAAGCGAGCGGGCACAGGCCGAGGTGGCGCCTGGGTCACGAGTCGATCGCGACCACGAATCTCTACCTTCACTTCCTCGGCACGGGTGCCGATGCTGCGGGCCTGGATCGGCTCAACGACACGGGCCACAGGGTGCTCGGAAGCCTCCCGGGGGACCAGGGGGGCACATGACGAGGAGACCGGCGAATGACCAAGCAAGAAACCCGGCTCTCACCGCCGTGTTGTGGCTGGTCAGAACCGGGTTTCTACTCGTGGAGCTGAGGGGATTCGAACCCCTGGCCTTCTCATTGCGAACGAGACGCGCTACCAACTGCGCCACAGCCCCAAGCGATGAGAAACGTTAGCACCTCGTCGCGGGTGTTACCCAATCAGGAGCCCGTGGCGCGACCGCGTTCTGCCTCGGCGGCCTCGGCGGCGGCACGCTCGGCTTCCTCGGCCTGGCGGACGAGCTCGGAGTCGGCAGCGTTGCGGCCCGAGCTCCACACGCCGGTGGCGTCGAGGTCGATGGTGCGGACGGTGCGGCGCGGCGCGGCCTCCTTGGAGACGTACGTCGGCAGCGGGGTCTCCACCGGCTTCCAGGAACCCGCGGGGAGGTGCTCGCCGGTGTCGTCGTGCTCGACGACGGCTACCAGGTCGCCGGTGTCCTGGTCGATGTCGAAGGTGACCCGGGGCGGGGCGACGGGCTCCGGCTCGGGCAGGTCCTCGGGGAACGGGATCCGTGCCCAGACCTCCCGCTGGTGGCGGACGCTGAGCCGGCAGGTGACCAGCCAGGCGACAACCAGGCCGGCTGGGATCGCGATCCAGACCGGACCGAAGACCCCGAAACCAGCGAGAGCGCCGACCACGGCCAAGCCGAGGACCAGCACTCCCAAGACGATCGAGCGGCGCTTGGCCGCGGCGCGAGCCGCACGGCGGCGTACGGCCATCGGGACGGCTCGCGGTACAGGCTCCGCGGCTGCCTCGGCCTCCGCCTCAGGCTTCGCCGACTTCTCGGTCACCAGATCGGTGGAGTCCTTGCCGGTGGCTTCTCGCCGAGCGAGGATCCGGCGGGACTTGGAGATGGCGGCGCTGGCCCGGCTCTTGGTCCCGTCCTCTGCCGCCGCCGACTGTTCGAGCGCTTTGGGCACCAAGTACACCGCCCACGCCACGGCGAGGGCGACGAAGATGAGTGCGCTCGGGTCCACGTTAAGAAGCGTAGGAGCCATTACCAGCCCGTAGGCGGACGTGCAGTGGTGTGTCGCGTGTGACTTGTGTGATTTCAGCAGGACACGCCGAGTCAATGCCTCATTCAGGTGACAAACCGAGCCTGGCCAGCATTCCTTGGTGACATTCTTCAACCGTTATCGCGAAGATACGGTGATCTCTCCAGGCCCCGTCGATATGCAGAAATCGGGGCGCATATCCGATCTCGTCGATGCCCAGTTTCTCCACGACGCGGAGCGAGTTGGAGTTCTCCGGGCGGATGCAGATCTCGACCCGGTGCAGCCGCGCGGTGGTGAAGCAGTGGTCGATGACCAGCGCCACCGCCAGCGGCATCACGCCGCGGCCGGCGAAGCCCTGGTCGATCCAGTAGCCGATCGAGGCGAACTGCGCGGAGCCCCGCACGATGTTGTTGACCGTGACCTGACCAGCGAAAACACCGTCGACCTCGATCGCGAACGGATAGGTCACGCCACGCTTGGCCTGACGCCGAAGACGACGTACGAGGCTGGCGAACGTCGTGGGCCGCGCGCTCGAACCCGGGGGAACGGTCGCGTCCCACTGATGCAGCCAGGCCGCCGAGCGGCGGCGCGCCTCGGTCCATGCCTTGGCATCGGTGCGGTCGAGAGGGCGTAGGGTCACCGCGCCGTGGGAGAGGACGGCGGGCCAGCCAGGATCGGTCACCGGTGGTCGCTTCCCACAGACTGTTCAACGGCGTGAGGCAGCACCGGACGCAGCACGTCGATCGCATCCTTCACGCCACCCCGGGACCCGGGAAGGTTCACCACCACGCACGCTCCGATCTGACCGGCCAGACCGCGGGACAGTAGCGCCGTCGGGATCCCCTTGGCCACTCCGGCCGCCCGGATGCCCTCGGCGATACCGGGGATCTCGCGGTCGAGCAGCGGACGGGTCACCTCGGGGGTGCGGTCGGTCGGGGTCAGCCCCGTGCCTCCGGTGGTGAGGACGACCCGCGCACCCTCCCCGGCCGCGCGGGCGATCGCGTCGCCGACCGGGGCGCCGTCGCGTACGACCTCGGGAGGGCCGGCCACGAATCCGAGCTCTTCCAAGAAGGCCACCAGGAGGGGGCCGGTGGTGTCCTCGTAGACACCCGCCGAGGCGCGGTTGGAGGCGACAACGACGGTCGCTTTCAGACTCATCGGGCGACCTCCGTAGCGCAAGCGCCAGGATACGGACGCCGCCCGACGAGGTATTCGATGGTCGCTCGCTGGCGCTCGCTCATCGGGCGAAGTCTCCCGACTTTCCACCGGTCTTCGTCTCGACGCGGATATCGGTGATGACCGCCCGTTTGTCGACCGCCTTGATCATGTCGACCACGGTGAGGCCGGCGACGGCGACTGCGGTCAGCGCCTCCATCTCGACACCGGTGCGGTCGGTGGTCTTCACGGTCGCGGTGATCTCGACGGCGTCGTCGCTGACGCTCAGCTCGACCTTGACGCCGGAGACGGCCAGCGGGTGGCACAGCGGGATCAGGTCGGGGGTCTTCTTCGCGCCCATGATCCCCGCGATGCGGGCCACAGCGAGCGCATCACCCTTGGGTACGCCCTCGCCACGGAGCAGCGCGATGACCTCAGCTGAAACCAGCACCCGCCCGGATGCGGTCGCGGTGCGGGTCGTGACCGCCTTCTCGGAGACGTCGACCATCCGGGCCGCGCCGGTCTCGTCGACATGGGTGAGTCGGTCGGCCATCAGAACTCCACGTCCAGCTCGATCACGTCCACCTCGGCGTCCTTGTCCAGCGAGGTCGTCTCCGGCGGGATGACGATCAGGCAGTTGGCGCCGGCGAGATCCCCGATCAGGTGCGAGCCCGGGCCACCGATGGGCGAGACGCCGGCACGGGAGCCGTCGTACCAACCGCGGAGGTACTGCTCCTTGCCCTTCGGGGAGCGCACCGGGTGGGTCAGGGCGGCGCGACGTACGGGCCGGGCCTCGGGGGTCATGCCCATCAGCCGGCGCAGCGCCGGGAGCACGAAGAGCTCGAAGGAGACGAACGAGGAGACCGGGTTGCCGGGGAGGCAGAGGACCGGCACCCGCTCCTCGCCGATCCGGCCGAACCCCTGCGGCTTGCCCGGTTGCAGGTTCACCGGGCCGAACCAGACACCCTCCGGGGTCAGCGCCTCCTTGACCACGTCGTAGTCGCCCATCGAGACGCCGCCGGAGGTGACCACCAGGTCGGCACGGACGAGCTGGTCGGAGAGCGCGGTCATGAACGCCCGCGGCTCGTCAGGGACGATCCCGACGCGGTACGCGATCGCGCCGGCCCGGCGGGCGGCGGCGGCCAGGAGGAAGGAGTTGCCGTCGTAGATCGAGTCGTGGCCGAGGGTCTCGCCGGGCTCACGCAGCTCGGTGCCGGTCGAGAGCACCACGACCCGGGGGCGTGGGCGCACCGCGACCTGGGCACGGCCGACGGAGGCGATCAGACCCAGATGGCGCGGGCCGAGCACCGTGCCCGCGGGGATGAGCAGGTCGCCCTTGGCGACGTCCTCGCCCGCGTAGCGAACGTGCTGAGCCTCCTCCGGCGTCTGCCGGATCTCGACCTCGGCGATGCCGCGGTCGGTCCACTCGTACGGCACGACCGTGTCGGCACCCGTCGGCAGCGGAGCGCCGGTCATGATCTTCGCCGCCGCACCCGGCGGGAGCGCCAGCAGCGAGGCCTGGCCGGCACCGATCTCACCGAGCACCGGCAACCGCACCGGAGCCTCTGCCGAGGCGCTCGCGACATCGGCGTAGCGGACCGCGTAGCCGTCCATCGAGGAGTTGTCGAAGCCCGGCAGCGAGACCTCGGCATGGATGTCCTCGGCCACCGCCAGCCCGAGGCAGTCCATCAGGGGCTGCGGGTAGGCCGACATCGGCTCGAGGTCGGCCAGGATTCGCTCGCGGTACTCGGCGGGGGTCACCCCGCCAACACTAGTCGGAGAGGACTGTGGCCGGAGCGACGCGTTCGGCGTTGGCACCGTCGAGCGAGACCGCGCCGATGACCTGGACGCCCTTGCCGAAGGTCCAGTCGCCGTTGACGGTGAGCGAGGCGGCCTGGCGCAACGACGGCGCGCCTTCGGGGAAGCGCTCGTCGAAGTTCGCGACGTACTTGTAGTAGTCGCCGTCCAGGTCGATGAACGGCACCACGTCGGCGACCTGGTCGAGCACGAAGTTCTCGCCGATGTCGTAGACGTCGGAGCGGAGGACGAGGAGGTCGTTGGTCGTCTTGACCGGGACGAACCGGTCGCGGCCGACCTCGATCAGCTGCGAACCCTCGAAGACCTCGATCGCGGCGCCCATGGCGGTCTCGATCTGGACGACCTTAGGGGTCTTCGGGTCGGCGGGGTCGACGGTCTTCTCGTTGCGGATCAGCGGCAGGCCGAGGATGCCGTCGCGCTCGGAGAGGACCTTCTTGAGCGCCTTGAGGTCGAACCAGATGTTGTTGGTCGAGCAGTACTTGTGGCGGTTGAGGTCCTGCAGCGTCACCTTGTCCGCGTCCAGCGTCTGCGCCGTCTCACGCAGGATCAGGCGGCCGTCGGACTTACGGCGCGCGAAGTGACCGCCCTTGCGGTCGCTCGGGGTGCGGCGTACGGCCTCGATGGCGAAGGGGGCACCGGACTTGGCGAACCAGCCGGCGACCTTCTCGTCGGGGACGGCGCCGAGGTTGTCGGAGTTGGAGACGAAGACCCGCTCGTAGCCCTGCTCGATGAGCTGGTCGAGGAGCCCGGTGTCGAGCAGGGCGGTGTAGATGTCTCCGTGGCCGGGCGGGCACCACTCGAGCTCGGGGTCCTTGGGCCACTCGACCGGGCTCAGGTCGTCGACGAGCAGGCGCGGCTCGCGGTTCTGCAGGAACTCCAGCGGCAGACCCTCGACCGGCAGGTCCTGGTAGCGCTCGAGCGCGGCCAGACTGTCCTCGGAGGTGCGGAAGGAGTTCATCAGCAGCAGCGGGAGACGTACGTCGTACTTCTCGCGCATGTGCAGGATCTGGCGGGCGATCACGTCCAGGAAGCTCAGGCCCTTGCGCACGCACAGCAGCGACTTCGCGCGGTCCATGCCCATCGAGGTGCCGAGGCCGCCGTTGAGCTTGATCACCGCGGTGGTCGAGATGGCGGCGTGCGCCTCCTCGTCGGTGACCTCGACATCGCTGATCGACGGGATGTCGACCGGCTCGATCGTCTCCTCCGGGATCATCCCGGTCTCACCGTGCTCGAGCTGGCGGTAGTAATGTGCGAAGGTCTGCACCGCGACGTCGTCCACGCCGGCATCGCGCATCTTCGCCATTGCCTTGGCCAAACCTGGGCTACCCATAGAGGAAAGCCTAGGCTGTCGTTGTGTCGGGTTCACACACCCCTCCGGGTTCTGATGGTCCAGCCCCCGCTGACTTCGTGGGGCGCAAGACTGCCTTACGCGACCAGTTGTTGACTACCCGGGGGCGCATCGGGCTCCCCCACCTGGGTTCGCTGGCGCGCTCCCTGTCGCAGGTGGTCACTGATATTCCAGACGTACGCAGCGCCGCAACGGTTGCGCTCTACGTCTCGATCGGCACCGAACCCGGCACCGGACCTCTTATCGACGAGCTGGACGCAGCCGGGAAACGCATCCTGCTGCCCTGTCTTCTACCGGACAACGACCTGGACTGGGCCCTCTACGACGGAGAGCTGGTCCGGGCGCCTCGGGGCCTGCTGGAGCCCGGCGGGGAGCGATTGGGGGTCTCCGCGGTCACCGGTGCCGACGTCGTGCTCGTCCCCGGCCTGGCCGTCGACTCGCACGGGCATCGGATGGGACGGGGCGGCGGTTCCTACGACCGCGTCCTGGCTCGGGTGCCGGCCGGAACGTTCACCTGCATCCTTCTCTATCCGTGGGAGATCGACGTCGCGGTGCCGGTCGAGGCGCACGACCGGGCGGTGGGAGCGGTCGCGAGCGCGGAGGGAATGCGGCGCTTCTCCTAGGCGTTCGCTAATATTGGCAGTCGCGCCCGTCGAGTGCCAGATTCTGTTCTAGGAGAAACGTGCCCACCTATCAGTACGCCTGCACCGAGTGCGGCCACGCCTTCGACCAGTTCCAGAGCTTCAGCGATGCCTCGCTGACCGAGTGCCCCGAGTGCGGGGGCAAGCTGCGCAAGGTCTTCAGCGCCGCCGGCGTCGTCTTCAAGGGCTCCGGCTTCTACCGCACCGACTCCCGCTCCGGGTCCTCCTCGTCGACGTCGTCCACGTCCTCGACGACATCGTCCTCGAGCACCTCCTCCTCCCCGGCGCCCGCCTCCTCCGGCTCCTCGGACTGAAGCACCTAGTTATCCACAGAGCTGTCCACAGGCCCTTGGGCGCTGTGGATAGCGAGATGCGGGAATCGCGCGGGCGACTTAGCGTGCCCGCATGTTCACTCGAATCACGTCCTTCTCCCGCCGCGTACGCCGCGGGGTCCTCGCCCACCGACGCCTGCTGGCGTTCCTGCTGACCGCCTCCGCGGTCGCGGTCGGGTTCTCGGCCACCCGACCGGACCCACCCGACACCTCGACGATGGCGGTCGCCTCCCGAGATCTGCCGGTCGGCACGGTCCTCACCGCCGCCGACCTCACCGACGTCTCGACCGACCCCGCCAACGTGCCCGTCGACATCGCCGAAGCGCCGCTCGGTGAGCGCCTCGCGGCTCCCCTACGGCGCGGCGAGCCCGTCACCGACGTACGTCTCGTGGGTCCTGAGCTGACCGAGGGACACCCCGACCTGGTGGCCGTTCCTGTCCGGCTTCCCGACGCCGAGATGGCCGGATTGCTGCATGTCGGCGACACCGTGGACCTCTATGCCACCGACCCCGCCACCGCCGAGACCGCTCAGGTCACCACCGACACGCTGATCCTCAGCCTCCCTCAAGCCGCGGAGACGAGCCGGGATGATTCCATGGCACAGGGAAAGACCGAAGGGTTTGGCGTCACGAACGCTTCGGCGGGGCGTCTGGTCATCGTCGGAGTCGCCGAGGACAGCGTCGAGGACGTCACATCAGCAGGGGTGGGTGGCTACCTCACCTTTGCGTACTGACGGCCAACGCACGCCATATCCGGGGTCTCCTTCACCTCACACAATGAGCAACAGGAGAAAGCAAGACATGGACGGTTTCAAGAAGTTCCTGCTCCAGGGCGACCTGATCAAGCTAGCGGTCGCCTTCATCATGGGTGCCGCGTTCGCCTCAGTGGTGACAGCCACCGTCACGGTGATCATGGATCTGATCGGCAAGCTCGGCGGCACGCCCGACTTCTCGGGTTGGACGCCCGGCGGGGTCCACCTCGGCGACTGGTTCACCGCGGTGATCGCCTTCCTCATCATGGCCGCGGTCGTCTACTTCATGATCGTGAAGCCCTACACCGCCGCCAAGGAGCGCTACTTCCCGGACCCCGACCCGGGCGAGACCGAGATCGACATCCTCAAGCAGATCCGCGACAGCATCGCCGTTCGCTGACGCATTCGCGCCAGAACGGATTGCCTCGGGCTCCGCTTCGGCAGGTGCCGTCTCACCCACCGTGGTGAGGCGGCACCTGCGATTTCAGCCATCGATCCGACGCCGACTCCTCCGACTCCGCCGACGAGTCCCGCTCGTCGCTGGTCGTCTCGGGGAGTACGTCACCGAAGATCCGCGCCAGCCGCTGCTTGCGCTTCCACTCCGGCTCCTCGGGCGCTTCCGGTTCGGGCGAGGTGTCCTCAGCCATCAACAGAGTCCCGCACGCTCGCGTGCCGCCTTCGCATCTTCGGCGATCTGGGCGAGCTCCTCCTCGGAGGCACCGCTGCTGGCACCGCCCGAGGCGGTGTCCGACGACTCGCCGGACGCGGCCTCGTCGCCCGGTGACGTTTCCGCGGTCTCACCGTCGGTCGCGGTGTCATCCGGAGCTGCGTCGCCTTCATCCGAGCTCTTGCTCTTCTTGCCCGAGGCCTCGCCGGCGTTGAGCGCCCCCGCGGCGATCTTCTTGGTCAACGGCTTGTCGTTCGCGATCGCCCTGAAGACGTTCTTGGCCTTCTCCTCATCGAGGACGACTGTCGCCTCAGGGTTCTGAGGATCGGCGACCGTGGGGATGGTGAGGAACTTGATGTTCTCCATCCCGATGCTCTGGAATCCAGCGCCGATCTTCGCCATTGCGTCGAGGTTGTCCTTGAGACCCTCGTCCATCGTCAGGCCCTTGGTCGCGGCGTTCAGGAAGCTGAGCACCTTCGTGGGACTGGACAGGGTGTCGCCGGAGAGCAGCTTGGCCGCCATAGACCCGATGAAGGCCTGCTGGCGTTTGGACCGGTCGAGATCGCCACCGTCTCCGAGGCCATGCCGCAAGCGCACATAGTTGAGCGCCTGCTTGCCGGTCAGCGTCTGATCACCAGCGTCGAAGTGAGCGCCGGTGTACTTGTCGTCGACCTCTTCGGGAAGGCAGACGTCGACCCCGTCGATGGCATCGACCATGCCCTTGAAGCTCGCGAAGTCCACCACCACCAGATGGTTGACGGTGATGTCGCACTTCTCGCCGCACATCTCGTCGGCCACGGACTCGAGCTGAGTGATCGTGCAGGTCGGACCGGCGGTCGCGTAGGCAGCATTCCACCGCACGTACTCGGCCGGTGCCGTACTTCCGTCCTCGGTCTTGCACGAGGGTCGGTTCACCATCGTGTCGCGCGGGATCGAGACGCCGTAGGCGAACTCACGGTTCGCGGAGAGGTGCAGCAGGATGTTGGTGTCCGAACCACCACCGCTCTCACCGTCGACGCCACATCCCTTGCAGTCGCGACTGTCCGAACCCATCACGAGGATGTTGATCGGTTCCTTCGGGCCGACATCAGCAGCCTCTTCGCCGAGGCTGACAGTGTTGATGTTCGAGGTGAGGGACCTGTAGGTATAGACCGCGAACAGCCCGACGACCAGAGCCAGCACGAGCAGCGAGGAGCCCAGGACCTGCCACACGCTGATCCGGGGCTTGTCGCGGTCCTCGCGCTCGTCCTCCGGATAGGGGGCGTAGGGCTGCTGGTAGCCGCCCTCGGGCGGATAGTCGTCATAGGACTCGTCGTCATAGCCCGCTGCGTACGCGGCGTCTCGGCGCCCCGGCGCGGGATAGGCCTCGTGGCGGGCCTCGTGCAGCTCATCGCGGGAGGACGTACGACCTCGGGGCCGGTCGGCCGGATCAGGCCGAGGCGCGACAGCGGTCGCGCCGGGGTCGTTCCAGTCGAACTCGCGAGCAGCAGGCGGGGCGAGCTGCTGGTCGGGGGCCTTGGGCGAGGGAGGAGCGGGGTGAGGATCCTGGCGATACCACTCCGGCGCAGGCGCGACCGCGGTCTCCTCCGCGGAGGGAGCCGGCGCCGGCGGCGGTATTCGGCGCGCGGGGCGCGGGGTCTCGCGCAGCGGCGGGGCTACGGCCGTCGCGTCCGGGGCGTTCCACTCCTGGGGCGCGGGCACGGGCGCGGCGGGCGCCGGCGACGGACCCGAGCTACCACGGCCCAACGCCTGATAGCGCTCGGCCCGGGTCGGCTCTCTACGCACCGGTTCGGCGCGCGGCTGCTCGACGGCGGGCGGATCGGGCTGCGCCGGCTCCTGACGCGCGGCCCGACGGCCACCGCCCGACGATCCCGGCCCGGGAGGCGGCGGCGACACGAACTCTGACTGCTGCGCCGCGGACTGCGGACGCGCGGCCCGACGGCCACCACCGGGCTCCGCGGACGGCTGGTCGGTCGGTACGTCGGCGACCCGAGCACCACGGCCGGACTGAGTCCCTCCGGACTCGTCGCTCGCAGGGCCGTCGGCGCCGTACATCCACTCGAATCCGGACACGCCGGAGCCTGAATCCGCACCCCCACGTCGGGGAGGCATGGAGGAGTCAGGCATAGGTCACCGTCATTCGTCGCTTGTCTTCGGGGGGATTCGGGCTGAGTCGACGGTGACTCAACCTACGCGAGCGACCCAAGTCTGGCCCCTGACCGCATCGAACCCCAAACCGTAGTATTACCCGCCACCATGGCAAGATATCCGCGAATGCCCCAGTAGCTCAGTGGATAGAGCAGCCGCCTCCTAAGCGAAAGGTCGCAAGTTCGACTCTTGCCTGGGGCACCACGACAACCTCAAGCGACGACCTCGAACCGGATCCCTGCGGCCTGGAGCCGCTCGAGCAGCGCATCGCCCATCGCCACCGCCGTGGTCACCGACCCGGCGGTCTCGGGAAGCGTGTCGAAGGCGAGGCAGAGCGCCGACTCGGCGAGCATCTTCGCCGTCTCGGTGTAGCCCGGGTCGCCTCCGGAGACCTTGGTGTGGATCTTCCGGCCGCCGGACTCGGCGACGAAGTCGACCGTGAACCACGACTTCTCCCGCCGGCCCTCGGATGGTCCGGTGCCCTGCTTGACCCGCTCACCGAGCTTGGACCGCAGCGGCGGCACCTGCATCGCGAGGGCGAGGGCGCCGACGCCGACCGCGCCGCCGACGGCGTACCTCAGCGTCTTGGTCCCGGCGAAGTGCGAGTAGGTGAAGGCAGGTCCGTACGCCTCCAGAGCCCGCCCGGAGCGGGCGACGATGAACGGGTCGATGGTCGGCAGCGGCAAGAGCCAGTAGCCCAGCTCGCGGTCGCGGCCCAGGCTGGGCTTCGCCGCGCGCGACCTACGCCCCACCGGCCGCTCCTCGAGCGCCCGGCGCTCGCGCGAGGCCGCCGCCATCTCCCGAGGCCGGGACATCTGTCCCAGCGCCGAGTGGAAGGTGCCGCCGGAGAAGGTGGCGTTGGAACGGACGACGCCCTTCATCGTCAGCGGCCCGGTGAGCTCGCCGCCGGCGGCGAGCTCGCGGACCGTGAAGAAGGCGCCGAGGTCGTGCGGGATCGAGTCGAACCCGCAGGCGTGCACGATCCGGGCGCCGTTGGCGCGGGCGGTGGCGTCGTACTTCACGAACATCCGGTCGACGAACTCGGGCTCTCCGGTCAGGTCGACGTAGTCGGTGCCGGCCTCGGCGCAGGCCTTGACCAGCGGTTCGCCGTACTCCAGGTAGGGCCCGACGGTGGTGATCACGACGCGAGCACGAGCCGCGAGCGCGGCCAGCGACGAGGAATCGTGCACATCGGCCTGGAGGAGCTCGACGTCGGCGGAGCCGAGCGCGTCGCGGACGGCCTCGAGGCGCGACAGGGAGCGTCCTGCAAGCGCCCACCGCAGTCCCTCGGGCGCATGCTCGGCCAGATATCCGGCGACCAGACCGCCCGTGAATCCGGTCGCGCCGAACAGGACGATGTCGAGATCGCGGGAAGACGTCATAACCGCTACCTTTCCAGAAGCAACGAAATCCGAGACGGCACGGGCCTCTCAGTGATCAAATGTTGCATCAATAGGGATACTCTTGAGCGGTTTCTTTCGGCATCATCCCCAACGACGAGATGAGTGAGACGAGCCTGTGGGCGACGCGGTGATCAGCGTTCTGCTGGCCGACGGCCACGACGTCGTGCGTGTCGGCGTGCGTACGGTCCTGCAGCCCGAGCCGGGCATCGAGGTCGTGGGTGAGGCCCGCACCGCCGCCGAGGCACGCATGCTGATCGCGACGCTCCGTCCCGACGTACTCATCATGGACGCCCACCTGCCCGACGCCTCGGGCGTGGCGCTGTGCCGCGAGGCGCTGGCGATGAAGAGCGACATCCGCTGCCTGATCCTGGCCACCGACGCCGACGACGAGGTGATGAGCCAGGCGATCATGGCCGGTGCGGCCGGTTACGTGCTCAAGCAGATCGAGGCGACGAGCCTGGTCTCCGGCGTACGCCTGGTGGCCAGCGGCCACACCCTCTTCGACCCCGAGGCGGCCGCCAAGGTGGTCCAGAACGTCGAGCAGCGCCGTCGGATGCACGAGGTGGTCGCCGACCTGACCCCGCAGCAGCGACGGATCCTGGTGCTCCTCGCCGAGGGCATCTCCAACCGCCAGATCGCCGACCGCCTGGTGCTGGCGGAGAAGACCGTGAAGAACCACATCACCGGTCTGCTCGCCAAGCTGGGCGTCAGCCACCGCACCCAGGCCGCTCTGATGGCGAGCCAGCTGCTCGAGGAGGGCGTCGTGCCGCGGCCGGCTCCCCCGGCCGACGACCTGCGGCAGCCCAAGGGAACCGCGCCCAACGGCGGGCCGATCCCCCCGCATCCGCGCGGCCAGGCCCCCTCCCACGCCCCCGGCCGATCCCGATAGCCGTCGCGCCGATCCAGGTACCGTGGACGGCATGTGCCGCAACATCCGCCCGCTCCACAACTTCGAGCCGCCCGCCACCAACGACGAGGTCGCCGCAGCCGCCCTGCAGTTCGTACGCAAGGTGAGCGGCACGGCCAAGCCTTCGGCCGCCAACCAGGAGGCCTTCGACCACGCCGTCGCCGAGATCGCCCACATCACCCGGCATCTCCTCGACGATCTGGTCACCAACGCCCCCAAGAAGAACCGTGAGGTCGAGGCCGCGAAGCGCAAGGCTCGCGCCGAGGCGAGGTACGCCTGATGCCGATCGCCCCCGGGGCGATCGCAGAGGAGTCGTACGCAGCGGCCCTGGCCCTCCTCCAGGACCGGCGCCTCGTGGTGCTGACCGGGGCCGGCGTCTCGACCGACTCGGGCATCCCCGACTACCGCAGCCCGGGCAGTCCGTCACGGCAGCCGATGACCTACCAGCAGTTCATCTCGGGGCCACAGGAGCGGCAGCGCTACTGGGCGCGCAGCCACCTCGGCTGGCGGCGGATGGGCAGCGCGGTGCCGAACGCCGGCCATCGCGCTCTGGCCGCGATCGACCCCGAGCTGCTGATCACCCAGAACGTCGACGGTCTGCACGAGCAGGCGGCGCCGGAGCTGGCCCGGAGCGGTCGGATCGTGACGCTGCACGGCCGGGTGAGCGACGTGATCTGTCTGTCCTGCCGCACGCTGAGCCCGCGCCGCGAGCTCCAGGAGCGGATGGAGGCGCACAACGCGGGTTGGGCCGAGGCGCACGCGGACGTGGAGACCCGGCCGGACGGTGACGTCGCGCTCGAGGAGACCCAGGACTTCGTCGTGCCCGACTGCGAGATCTGCGGTGGCATCCTCAAACCGGACGTCGTCTTCTTCGGCGAGAACGTCCCCAAGGACCGGGTCGCCCGGTGCATGGCGGCGGTCGACGCGTTGGCGGGCCCGGGAAGCTTTGAGCTCCGCGGCGAGCGGCACGAGGGGGAGGGCGTGCTGCTCGTCGCGGGCTCGAGTCTGGCGGTGATGAGTGGCTATCGGTTCGTGCGCCGGGCGGCGAAGGCCGGGATCCCGGTCGTCATCGTGAACCGCGGCGCCACCAGGGGCGATGGGGAGGCTGCGTACAAGCTGGAGGTCGGAACCAGCGAGTTCCTCACCACCTTGGCATCACGCAGAGCGTGACTGCGGCAGGTCGGCCATCCGACCGGCGGCCTCGTCGACGGAGAGTCTGGCACCGATGAAGAAGTGGTAGACCGGGCCTTCGTCGATCAGCAGCACCTTGGCGCTGTGGTAGTCGCCGCCGAGGTCGGTGAGCACGATCTCCTCGCCGCGCTCGAGGTGACGGGTCAGGCCGGTGTCGGTGTGGTGGACGGCGACTGGGCGGAACGTCTCATCCAGCTCGCGGCCGCGAGCGGGCAGATGAACGACCTCCATAGAGCTCTCCCCTCCGGAGACCCCCGCAAGTCTCGACATGACAACTGCTGAAGGTCTCGCTCCAGCAGGTCTTGCACGTCAAACATAAGCATCTAGGACGTAATCGGTCCAGAGTCGTGTGCCAGATTCTGCCGACGTCGAGAGAATTTCACCCACGGTTACAAAAGTGGGCACGGCGTTGCCACACCGAAGACGACTCGTGGAGCCGCCTGGGGACGAAACTGCGGGTCAGAGGGCCTTGACGAAGATATGGTCCGCGGCCTCGGGGATGATCTCCGCGGTCTCCCCACCGGAGCCGAGCATGACCCCGTCGGCGGTCGCCTTGATGGCGACGGTCTGGTCCGGGGTCGCACCGACCCGGCGCAGAGCGCTCATCAGCGACTCGTCCTTCTGCATCTCCTCGGAGATGCGGCGCACCAGGACCGTGGCGCGCTCGGAGGTCGCCGCGGCCGTGAGCGACTGGACGCCGGCCATGAAGTCCTCGTCGGCGGGCTTGCCGCCGAGCTCGTCGAGACCGGGGATCGGGTTGCCGTAGGGCGACTCGGTCGGGTCGCCGAGCAGGTCGAGCAGGCGCTTCTCGACCGTGTCCGACATGACGTGCTCCCAGCGGCACGCCTCCTCGTGGACGAGCTCCCAGTCGAGGCCGATGACGTCGGTGAGCAGCCGCTCGGCGAGGCGGTGCTTGCGCATCACCCGGGTGGCCAGGCGAAGGCCCTCGTCGGTGAGCTGCAGGTGGCGGTCGCCCTCGACGGTGAGCAGACCGTCGCGCTCCATCCGGGCGACGGTCTGGGAGACCGTGGGGCCGGACTGGTGGAGGCGCTCGGCGATGCGGGCGCGCAGCGGAACGATTCCCTCTTCGACCAGCTCGTAGATGGTGCGGAGGTACATCTCGGTGGTATCGATGAGATCGCTCACGGGCTAATCCTACATCCTTGAATCAGTCAGAAAAACCGAACCCAGCAGGGTGTGTCCCGAGCGAAGTCGGCCTGCAGGAGAGATCATCGCTGCGCGATCCCCTAGGAGCCCTGGCGTTCTAGGGCTTCGTTGTATCTGGCAAGCATAGCGCTGAGCCCGTCGATGTCGTCGGGACTCCAGTCGGCCAGCCGGTCGTTGAAACGTACGCGGCGCTCCCGGGTCACCCGGTCGAGCCCGTCGCGAGCCTCGGCGGTCACCGAGACCAGGCTGGCGCGCCCGTCCTCGGGGTCGGGGTGGCGCTCGAGCAGGCCCAGGTCGATCATGGCCTGCACCATCCGGCTGACCGCTCCCTTGTCGATCCCGAGTCCGTCGACCAGCGCGGAGGCGCGCACCGGACCACGCTCGGCGATCCAGGTCAGCATCATGTAGCCGCCGGGCGGCAGATCCGGGTGAATCATCCGGCCGCGTGCCTTCATCGCCCGCTTGGCCCGCCACACGAGCACACCGACCTCGGACTCGAGCCGGCCGAGCGAATCGGCGCGAAGGCCCTCGTCGATCTGCTCGCCCTGGGCGGCGTTGTCCATGGCTGGCACCTCTGTCATCTCCGGCCGGCTCCTCCCGCCTCGAGCTCCGCGGCGACCTCAGGAGCGATCTCGTCCTCGGTGAGGTCCTCGATCGTAGTCTTGAGCGGAACCTCCTTGATACCCAGGATCGCAACCAGCGCGATGACCGCGCAGGGGATGGCCACCAGGAAGAGATCGGCCGTGGCGACGGCGAAGGCGTGCTCGTAGAGCGCCTGCATCGCGCTCGGCATGCTCGCCGGGTCGGCAAGACCACCGCTCTGCAGGCTCTGGAGCTCCTCGGGGGTGACCTTTCCGCTGGCCACGAGCTCGGGGATGCCGTCGGTGATGACGTCCTCGACCCGGTGGGAGAGCACAGCGCCGAGCGCGGCGATGCCCATCGAGCCGCCCATCGACCGGAAGAAGGCCACGACCGAGGACCCGGCACCCATGTCCTTGCTGTCGAGGTTGTTCTGCACCGCGAGGACGAGGTTCTGGTTGGTGGCACCGACACCGAGACCGACGACGGCCATGAAGGCGCCGACCAGGGCCAGGTTGGTGTGCTCGTCGATCGTGCTGAGCAGGTAGAGCCCGATCGGCAGCATGATGCCGCCGAAGACCAGGTAGCGCTTCCAGCGCCCGGTGGAGCTGATCAGGCGTCCGGTGACCATGCCCGCGCCGGAGAGCCCGAGCACCATGCAGATCGACATCAGGCCGGCGTGGGTCGGCGTCATCTCGCGAGCGGTCTGGAAGTACTGCTGCAGGTAGACCGTCGCCCCGAACATCCCGGCACCGACGAAGAACGAGGCAAAGGTGGAGAGGACCATCGTGCGGTCCCGGAAGAGACGCAGCGGGATGATCGGCTCCTTGGCGAACCTGCCCTCGACCAGGATCGCGAGGGCCAGCACGACGACGCTGCCGGCCACCAGGGCGTACGACGTCAGCGAGGCCCACTCGAAGGAGCTGCCGCCCAGGGTGACCCAGATCAGCAGCGTCGAGACGCCGGCGACCAGGAGGAAGGCGCCGAGGTAGTCGATGCTGACCTCGCGGCGTACGTGCGGGAGGTGCAGAGTCTTCTGGAGCAGGATGAAGGCGACCACGGCGAACGGCACGCCGACGTAGAAGACGCCGGGCCAGCCGACCGGGGAGTCGACGATCACGCCGCCGACCAGCGGGCCGATGACCGTCGCCAGGGCGAAGACGGCACCGATGTAGCCGGAGTAGCGGCCGCGCTCACGCGGGGGAACGATCATCGCGATGATCACCTGGATCAGCGCGACGATGCCACCCATGCCGAGGCCCGCGATGACGCGGCCGGTGATGATCACCGGCATCGAAGGCGCCAGTCCACAGATCGCCGAGCCGACGATGAACAGGCCGAGGGCGACCTGGACCAGGACCTTCTTGTTGTAGAGATCGGCCAGCTTGCCCCAGATCGGGGTGGTCGCGGTCATCGCGAGCATGCTCGAGACGACGATCCAGGTGTAGCCGCCCTGGGTGCCGTCGAGGTCGGTGACGATCCGCGGCAGGGCGTTGGCGACCGACGTGCTGGACAGCATGGCGACGAAGAGCGCCATCAGCAGGCCGGAGAGGACCTCCATGATCTGGCGGTGGGTCATCTGCGGCGCCGCGATGGCTTGCGAAGACTGCTGGGACTCTGACAAGTGTGGACTCGGCTCTCACGCGAATTGGTTGAACATTGGCAACCAATGTACGTCGGATTAGTTGCTAAACACAACTTGTCGCCCGGCCGTCAAAACGGGGCGACCCGCAGGCGGGCCTGGTGGCCAACCCGGTGGATGAGTCCGGTACGCCTGCGGGTCGGGTGGCTGCCGTTGGATTGCCAGCCCTTATCCATAGTTGGAGAAGCTGCTAGCGAGCAGCCACCTCACGCATCCAATCGTTCTTCATCTGATCGGATCACCTCCTTTCCCGTGTGCCTCAACGGTAGGCGCCGGGCCGCACCGGGATCAAAGGGTTATTTCTCAGGCCGGCTCCTCCACGAGAGCGTGGCTGAACTGCGATTGGTAGAGCTCGGCGTACGCGCCCTTGGCCTCGAGCAGCTCGGCATGGTTGCCCTGCTCGACGATCGCGCCGTCGCGCATGACCAGGATCAGATCGGCATCGCGGATCGTGGAGAGCCGGTGGGCGATCACGAAGGACGTACGGTCCGAGCGCAGCGCCGCCATGGCGTGCTGCAGGAGCAGCTCGGTGCGCGTGTCGACCGAGGAGGTGGCCTCGTCGAGGATCAGCAGCGACGGCTCGGCGAGGAAGGCTCGCGCGATGGTGACCAACTGCCGCTCGCCCGCCGAGAGGTTGCCGCCCTGGTCGGTGATCAGGGTGTCGTAGCCGTCCGGCAGCGAGTGCACGAACCTGTCGACGTACGTCGCCCGGGCCGCCTCGAGGAGCTCCTCCTCGGTCGCGTCCGGCCGTCCGTAGCGGATGTTGTCGCGGATCGTGCCCTCGAAGAGCCAGGTGTCCTGGAGCACCATGCCGGTGCGTTCGCGCAGGTCGGAACGGGGGATCGAGGCGATGTCGACGCCGTCGAGGGTGATCCGGCCGGCATCGAGCTCGTAGAACCTCATGATCAGGTTGACCAGGGTGGTCTTGCCTGCCCCGGTGGGCCCGACGATCGCGACGGTCTGCCCGGGACGGGCCACCAGGGACAGGTCCTCGATGAGCGGCCTGTCCTCGTCGTAGGAGAAGCTGACGTGCTCGAACCGGACCTCGCCGGCCCCGGCTCCGCTGCGGGTGGCGCCGACGTCGGGCGACTGCTCCTCGGCGTCGAGCAGCTCGAAGACCCGCTCGGCCGAGGCCACGCCGGACTGGAGCAGGTTCATCATCGAGGCGAGGGTGGTGATGGGCTGGGTGAACTGGCGCGAGTACTGGATGAAGGCCTGCAGCTCACCCAGGCTCAGGGCTCCGCTGGCGACGCGGAGCGACCCGACCACGCAGACCACCACGAACATCAGGTTGCCCACGAACATCATCAGCGGCATCAGGATCCCGCTGATGAACTGGGCCTTGAAGGATGCGGCGAAGAGCTTGTCGTTCTCCTCGCCGAAGGTCTTCTCGACCTCCTCCTGACGCCCGAAGACCTTGACCAGGTCATGGCCGGAGAAGGTCTCCTCGATGTGGCCGTTGAGCTTGCCGGTGTGGCGCCACTGGGCCACGAACTGGCCTTGCGACCGCTTCATCACCGCACCGGTCACCACCAGCGAGACCGGCACCGCGAGCAGCGCGATCAGGGCCAGCACCGGGCTGATCCAGAACATCATGAACAGCACCGTGACCAGCGTGAAGAGAGCGGTCAGCACCTGGCTGAAGGTCTGCTGCAGGGTCTGGCTGATGTTGTCGATGTCGTTGGTGACGCGGCTGAGCAGCTCGCCTCGCGGCTGCTTGTCGAAGTAGGACAGCGGGACGCTGTGGACCTTCTTCTCGACGTCCTCACGCAGGCCCTTCACGGTGCCCTGGACGACCGAGTTGAGGATCCAGCCCTGCACGAAGGAGAGCACGGAGGCGACGAGATAGACGGCGAGCACGATCATCAACGCGTTGCGCAGGGCGTCGAAGTCGACGCCGTGGCCGGGGTTGACGTAGTCCATCCCGGAGAGCATGTCGGCGAGCTTGTCGTCGCCCTGGGCACGCAGACCCTCGACCGCCTGCTCCTGGGTGACCCCCGCCGGCAGCTCCCTGGAGAAGACACCGCCGAAGATGATGTTGGTCGCCTTGCCCAGCAGCCACGGGCCCAGCGACATCAGCGTCACGCTGATCAGGGCGAGCACGATCGTGGCGGAGGCATGGATCTTGTACGGCGCCATCCTTCGCAGCAGCCGTTTCGCCGAGGGGACGAAGTTCATCGCCTTGTCCCCCACCGCGCCGCCCGCGCCCATCGGGCCCGGGCCGCCCTGGGGACGTACGATCCGCTCGGTCTTCTTCATCTGGCCGTTCTGGCCGGCCTTCTGGTCGCTCATGCCGCGGCCTCCTCGGATGCTGACCGAGTTACCTCGGTGTGGATGCAGTTCCCTCGTGGAGTTCCGCGAAGGAGGTAACCGTTCACCGAGTTACCTCGGTGAGCATTCAGCCTCATGCCGCGGCCTCCTCTGCGCTGAGCTGGGAGGAGACGATCTCCTGGTAGGTCGGGTTGCCGGCGAGCAGCTGCTCGTGGGTGCCCTCGCCGACGATGGCGCCGTCCTCGAGCACGAGGATCTTGTCGGCGTCGCGGATGGTGGAGACCCGCTGGGCGACCACGATGACCGTGGCGTTGCGGGTCTCGGGGGCGAGCGCAGCACGGAGCCGGGCGTCGGTGGCGACGTCGAGCGCGGAGAAGGAGTCGTCGAAGAGATAGATGTCGGGCCTCCTCACCAGTGCCCGGGCGATGGCCAGGCGTTGCCGCTGGCCACCGGAGACGTTGGTGCCGCCCTGGTCGATCTCGGCGTCGAGACCGGTGCCGCCCTCGGGGGCCATCCGCTCCACGAAGTCACGCGCCTGGGCGACCTCGAGCGCGTGCCAGAGCTCCTCGTCGGTGGCGTCCGGCTTGCCGTGGAGCAGGTTGGACCGGACGGTGCCGGTGAAGAGGAACGCCTTCTGCGGCACCAGTCCGAGGGAGCTGCGCAGGGTGGCCGGGTCGAGGTCTCGTACGTCGATCCCACCCACGCGAACGGCTCCGGCCGTCGCGTCGAAGAGCCGCGGGACGAGGCCCAGCAGGGTCGTCTTGCCGGCGCCGGTGGAGCCGATGATCGCGACGGTCTGCCCGGGCCTTGCCTCGAAGGTGAGGTCGTGGAGGACGGGGTGGTCGGCGCCGGGGTAGGTGAAGCCGGCTCCGGTGAAGTCGACGTGCCCGTGCCGGGAGATCTCGGTGACACCCGCCGCCGGCGGGGTCACGCTGGTCTGGGTGTCGAGGACCTCGGCGATCCGGTCGGCGCAGACGGCGGCGCGGGGCACCTGCATGAGCATGAAGGTGCCCATCATGATCGACATCAGGATCTGCATCAGGTACTGCAGGAACGCGGTCAGCGGGCCGACCTGCATCAACCCGTCGTCGACCCGGATGCCACCGAACCAGATCACCGCGACGCTGGCGACGTTGATGACCAGCATCATCAGCGGGAACATCGTCGACATCCAGCGCCCGGCCCGCAGCGCGACGTCGGTGAGCTCGTCGTTGGCCTTCGCGAAGCGCTCGGTCTCCTGACGCTCGCGGACGAACGCGCGGATCACCCGGATGCCGGTGATCTGCTCGCGCAGGATGCGGTTGACCGCGTCGATGCGCTCCTGCACCTTGCGGAAGTTGGGGACCATGCCACGCACGACGACGGTCATGGAGACGAGCAGCGCGGGGATGACGACCGCGAGCAGCCAGGAGAGCCCGGCGTCCACCTGGATCGCCATCACGACACCGCCGACCATCATCATCGGCACCATCACCGCGAGCGTGCAGGTGAGCACGGCGAGCATCTGGACCTGCTGGACGTCGTTGGTGGTCCGGGTGATCAGCGACGGGGCGCCGAAGCGGCCGACCTCGCGAGCACTGAAGGAGCCGACCTTCGCGAAGATCGCAGCCCGCAGGTCGCGCCCGAAGCTCATCGAGCTCCGGGCGGCGAAGTAGACGCTGGTGATCGAGGCGAGGATCTGCACCAGCGCGACGCCGAGCATGATCGCGCCGATCTGGAGGATGTAGCCGGTGTCGCCCTCGGCCACGCCCTTGTCGATGATGTCGGCGTTCAGACTGGGCAGCAGCATGAAGGCCGAGGTCGAGAAGAGCTGCAGGATCGCGATGACGACCAGGAATCTCTTGTACGGGAGCAGGTAGTCCCGCAGCAGTCGAAGGAGCATCAGGGGGTCTCTCTGGTCTCTCTGATCAGGATGCCGCCGAGCAGCACGTCGATGACGTCCTCGCTGCTCAACGGCTGGTTCGTTCGGTTCAGACCGGGGAGCCAGGCCCCGATCGTGAGGCTGCGCAGCACCTGCGCGGCCTTGCGTGGCGGCAGCCGCAGCTCGTTCTCGTGCGGCTCGAAGACGAGTGTCGTCAGGTTGTCGATCAAGGTCTTGTTGGCCTCGATGAGGAACTTCGGAGGACCGTGCTGCGGACGTACGCCTTCGGGGTCGGTCTGCTCCATCACGGCCGAGCGCACCGCCATCATGACGAGGACACCTCGCTGGGAGGACGCGGCGAGCAGGTCGATGACGGCCCGGAGCTTGTCCTCGATGTCCGCCTTGCCCTCCACGACGTCGGCCATCGACTGGCCGGCCCGGACGGGGTTGAAGACGTTCTCGGCGACGGCCCGGTAGAGCTCCCGCTTGTCGCGGAAGTGCCGGAAGATCGTGCCTTCGGCGACTCCGGACGCCTCGGCGATGAGCCTGGTCGTCGTCGCCGTGCCGTGCTCGATCAGCAGCGTCTCGGTCGCCGCGATGATCGCTGCGCGCCGGTCTGCTGCGGGAATCGGCTTGGCCCGCGTACGTCGTTCGTCCACGTCGACGAGCATAAGTGAGTGAGCACTCACTCACAAACCAATTATTGGGGGGATCGTCCCGCCAAACCCTGTTCGAGCCGATGCCGACTAGGGCATGCTGGGTCGCTATGTCGGGCCGACAAGGGCCATGGCAGCGGTGGTCCCGACAATCTCGGCCACCGGATCCGGAATGGAGACAGCATGCGTAGGTTGTTGACAGGCGCGACTGCAGTCGCGCTGGGGGTCACCGGCACCCTCGTCATGGCGAACTCGGGCAACGCCACCTCCGACCAGGAGGTCCGCTATGTCGTGGCATACGCCGAGGGATCCTCGGCCGCCAGCGCCCGTGCCGCGGTGAAGGCCGCGGGGGGCGAGATCGTCTCGGAGAACAGTGACATCGGGGTCGCGACGGTCACCGCGGGCGAGGACTTCGCCCAGGCGGCCAACGCCTCGAGCGCCCTCGTCGGCGCAGCCCAGGACAGGATCGTGGGCGCCACCACCCCTGACGCGGCGAGCAAGGCCCGCAAGCAGGACGTGTCGAAGGTCGAGACCGAGTTCCGCGGCAGCAAGGGCACCGCGCCCAAGGCGCCGAAGCCCAAGGGCAAGACCGAGCCGCTCTCCGGTCTGCAGTGGGACATGGCCCAGATCGACGCCGCGGCGGCCAACAAGACCGAGCGCGGCAAGGGTGTCCGCGTCGGCATCCTGGACACCGGTGTCGACGGGTCGCACCCCGACATCGCCCCCAACTTCGACGCGAAGCTGAGCCGCAACTTCACCACCGACATCCCGGTCGACGCCAACGGCGCCGTGGTCGACGGTCCGTGCGAGGACGAGCCCGACGCCTCCTGCACGGACGCGGCCGACGTCGACGAGAACGGCCACGGCACCCACGTCGCCTCGACCATCGCCTCCCCGGTCAACGGCGTCGGCATCTCCGGCGTCGCCCCGCAGGCCGACATCGTCAACCTGCGCGCCGGCCAGGACTCCGGCTACTTCTTCCTGCAGCCGTCCGTCGACGCGCTGACCTACGCCGGCCGCAACGGCATCGACGTGGTCAACATGAGCTACTACGTCGACCCGTGGCTGTTCAACTGCACCAGCCACCCGGCCGACTCCGCCGCGGACCAGGCCGAGCAGGCCACGATCATCACCGCGATGCAGCGTGCCCTCGACTACGCCCGCGCCCGTGGCGTCACCCTCGTCGCGGCCGCCGGCAACCAGGCGATCGACTACACCAAGCCGCAGACCGACGCGAGCAGCCCCGACTACGCCAGCGAGCCCGGCGAGGCCGCCTACGTCCGTGACCTGCTCGACCCGGAGTCGTGCATCTCGATGCCCACCGAGGGCAACGGGGTCATCGCGGTCAGCGCCACCGGTCCGTCCGAGCGCAAGTCCTACTACTCCAGCTACGGCAACGGCTTCGTCGACGTCGCGGCGCCTGGTGGGGATGCGTACGACACGGCCGACGGCACGCGCGACTACGCCGCCACCATCCTGGCCGCCTACCCCTACGACCTGGGCGTGGCCGAGGGTGCGATCGACCCGGCGACCGGCGAGGTCCTGGTGCCGTGGGCGGTCGCGGACTGCTCCAGCGGTGAGTGCTCCTACTACCAGTACCTGCAGGGCACTTCGATGGCCTCCCCGCACGCCGCTGGCGTGGCCGCGCTGATCGTCGGCAAGTACGGACACCACGACCGCTCCGGCAAGACCCTCTCGCCCCGTACGGTCGAGAAGATCCTGCGCAAGTCGGCCACCGACAAGGCCTGCCCGGTGCCGGCCGACTTCACCTACGTACGCCACCTGCCCAACGGCACGACGGCGACTTCCACCCACACCTGTGAGGGTGGCAAGGCGCCGAACGGCTTCTACGGCAGCGGCATCGTCGACGCCAAGGCGGCGGTCGGTCGCTGACCTCGTCTGAGGACCTGTGAAGGGCCCGGATGCTCATCTCGAGCATCCGGGCCCTTCGATTCCTTTAAGGTTCGGCCATGCAGAGTTGGTTGGTCGCGCACTGGGTCGAGATCGCGGGGGTGGTCACCGGGGCGGCATGCGTGATCCTGGCGGCGCGGCGGAGCATGTGGACCTATCCGATCGGGATCGCGAACACTGCTCTCTACCTGGTCGTCTTCGCCGAGAGCGCGCTCTATGCCGACGCGGCGCTGCAGGTCATGTTCATGGTGCTCTCGGTGACCGGTTGGGTCGACTGGGCCATGGCCCGGCGGCGGGAGTCGGAGGCCCACCTACGCCGTGACGAGGCGTTCGTCGGTGTCGCCTCGCCCCGCACGCTCCTGCTCCTGGCGCTCGGGTTCCTGGTCGCGCTGGCGGCGATCGCGTACGTCCTGCACGCCTTCACCGACTCCACGACCGAGGTCCCGGACGCCGCCGTCACCGCGGGCAGCGTGATCGCGCAGATCATGCTCAACCGGCGCTGGTGGCAGTGCTGGCTGGTCTGGCTGGCCGTCGACGTCGTCTCCGTCGGCCTCTACGCCTACAAGGGGCTGTGGCCGACCGCGGTGCTCTACCTCGGCTTCTGTGTGATCGTCCTGGTCGCGCTGCGGGACTGGCGCCGGGTGCTCGTCGCCCCGCGCGAGCCGGAGGTCGCGGGTGTCTGAACGGTCCTACCGGCACGGGCTGGTGCTCGGGAAGTTCTACCCGTTCCACGCCGGCCACCAGGCGCTCATCCGTGCGGCCCTGCGCGCCTGCGACCGGGTCACGGTCGAGCTCCTCGGCTCGCAGGTGGAGACCATCCCGCTCGAGGTGCGCGCGGAGTGGCTGCGCGAGGAGCACCCGACCGCCCACGTCGTTGCCGCGATGGACGAGGCCAGGGTCGACTTCGACGACCCGGCGGCCTGGGACGAGCACATGGTCGTCATCTCCGAGCTGCTCCCGGCCCCGGTCGACGCGGTCTTCTCCTCCGACGCCTACGGCGAGGAGCTCGCCCGGCGGCTGGACGCGACCTGGGTCCAGGTCGATCCCGGACGGGCGTTCAATTCCGTGTCCGGCACGGCGATCCGTCGCGACCCGACCACCCACTGGGCAGAGCTGCCCGCTCCGGTCCGCGCCTGGCTCACCGAGCGGGTCGTGGTGCTCGGCGCGGAGTCGACCGGGACCACGACGCTGGCGTCGAGCCTGGCCGTCGACCTCGGGACACACTGCGTCCCGGAATACGGTCGGCTCTGGTCCGAGATCCGCCCCGGCGGTCTGTTCACGCCTTGGCGCAGCGACGAGTTCGACCTGATCGTGGACCGGCAGATCGGCTGGGAGGACGCCGCCCGGCGCCGGGTGCCGAAGCCCGTCCTCGTCTGCGACACCGACGTGCTGGCCACCACGCTGTGGCACGAGCGCTACGTCGGCCCTGCCCCTGCCCACCTGGTGGCTCGTGCCGCCGTGCACCGGCCGGTCGCCTACGTCCTGACCGGGGACGAGATCGACTTCGTGCAGGATGGCATGCGCGACGGCGAGCACGTCCGGCACGGGATGCAGGAGCGGTTCCGCGAGGTGCTGGCCGAGCAGCCGGTGCCGTGGATCGAGGTCCGCGGGTCGGTGGCCGAGAGGCTCGCCGCGGCCACCGCGTTTCTCGAGCCGCTGCTCGGGGCGAGCAACCGGATCGGACCGTCATTGGAGGAGCAGCAGAGATGAGCGATCGTTGGCAGAAGACGTCGGCGTCGCCGACCGTGCCGCACGTGCAGCACGGCGGGCCGCGCGACGGGCTGACCGCCGCCGACCTCTTCAGGTCCCCGGACGAGACCGTGGAGCTGGACGAGAAGCTGCGGCGTACGTACTTCTGGCTGGTCAACAAGGCGGTGATCTCGCCGTTCTACGACGTCGAGTTCGACGCGGCGAAGGCCAACCGGTTCCCGCTCGGCGACGCCGGGGCGGAGATCACGCTGCCGACCCAGCCGGCCTACTCCTCCAACGTGCTGCTGCCGCTGCTCACCTTCGCGGTCGGCGGGAAGTGCCTGATGATCGGCGGGCCCGGGCGCGGCAAGACGACGCTCGCGGTGCTGATGGGGGTGCTGTCCGGGGAGACCCCGGAGGACGTACGCCGCCACCTGCAGCAGGGGCAGCCGCAGCTGACCGTGTCGGACCTGGTCGGGCTGCCGCTGCCGCGCGACCTCGTCTCGGCGGGGTCGCTGGCGGAGATCACGATCGCCTGGAAGTCGTGGCTGATCCGATGCGTCAAGATCGTCGACGAGTACAACCGCATCCCCACCAAGACCCAGTCCGCGCTGCTCACCATGGTCGCCGAGGGGTATGTCGAGAGCCACGACCAGCTGCGCCGGACGGCGCCGGAGGCGGGTGTCGAGAGCTGGTTCTTCACCGCCAACGACGACTCCGGCGGCGGCACCTTCCAGGTCATCCAGGCCCTCAAGGATCGGCTCGACGTCACCGTGCAGGCGTTCGGCTTCAACGGCCGCTTCTTCGACGAGCTGGTCACCCGGGTCGAGGCCGGTGAGCGGCCGGAGGAGCACGTGCCGGCCTCGCTGGTCTTCTCCCCCGACGAGCAGACCACGATGCTGGCCGCCATCCGGGCGGTGCCGCTGCCCGCGGACGTACGCCGGAAGCTGGAGTACTTCACCGGGCAGTTCGAGTTCGTGCAGCACGGCGGGCGGCGCTTCGAGTACCGCACCAAGGACGTCGTCGCGACCGCCGGCGGCGACGTGAGCGCGGTCATCGACGCCAACTCCGGCGCCGACCTGGTCGTCGACCTCGGCGCACAGACCCTCAACGGACTCTCCGTCCGAGCACTGCAGACCCTGATCCTGTACGCCAAGGCATCGGCGTGGTTCCGCGGCGCCTCCTCCGTGGGGCTCGACGACGTACGCGCCATGGTGCCGTTCGTGCTCCGCGGGAAGCTGCTGCCCAACCCGCAGCACCCGCGGTTCGAGGCCGGCGACAAGGAGCTCGCCCACGACCCGGCCTCCTGGCTCGTCGACCTCTTCGACACCGCGATGAAGCAGTTCGTCGCGCTCGGGCTCGAAGGTGCCGACCCCGTCGGCGACCTGCTCGCCGAGCTCGGCGGCGGGCTGGACGGGCTCGACCGGCTGACCGTCTCGCAGCGGCTGACCCGGATCGAGTCGGAGGTCGGCAGGATCTCGAAGGTCGGCAAGATCTACGGCCGCGACTACGACGACCTGGTCGCGCTGAAGTATCTCCACCAGCGCTACTCCAACTACCTCCACTGGCTGGAGGGGTCATGATCCGGCGCCCTGGGCATTCGGTGAACGCCTCGCTCCGGCTCGGTGCGGCGTCGTTGCCTGCTGTGGCTGGTCTCGATCTCGACCTCGCTGCCGCGAACGTCGCTCGCTGGGGCGGAGATCAGGGTCTGTACGCCACGTTGCTGGCCGCCGCGCTGGCGGCTCCGTCGGCGGATGCTCACCGAGGCGATGTCCTGAGCCTGTCGAAGGGTACCTCGGTGAACGATCCGGCGCTCGTCCAAGATCTCGCCGCAGTCGCCGCCTGGCGAGCAGGCGTCATCGGCCTGCGTACGGACGCGCTCCGCGCCGTCTCCGACCTGTCGGATGCCGGGCTGGCCGACGCGGTCGGCGCGACGCTCGGGATGCCGGGCACCGAGGTGGCCGGATTTGCCGAGGGGCAGCGTACGGACCGGTTCTTCTGGCCCGCCTGGCAGCACCTCGACCGCGCCTATCTCCTGGCAAGGATCGGCGGGTTCGCCGGGCTCGGCGGGCCGTGGCTGGCGCACCCGGGTGACGTCATCGCGGCGGGTGAGGGGCGGTGGCTGGTCGAGGTCGGCGAGGAGCTGTGGCAGGTCGACGCCGACCTGTTCGGCCACTCGGTCTCCCTGGCGAGCGACGATCCGGCGGACTCTGACGCAGGCACCGCCGGCATCCGGGTGGTCAGCGTGCCCACGTCCTACCTGCTCGAGGTCGTGCGGGAGGCGGCGTGAGGGCGCCGACCGCCGCCGAGCACGAGGCCTGGGAGCAGGCCCTCGACCTGTGGGGCGTGGACCTCCACGACCCGGTCGTGCACACCCGCTCCGACCAGGGCAGCTTCGCCTGGTTCGGGTTCCCACCCGAGGTCAACGTCGACCCCGGCGAGCTCGCCCGCCACGGCGGAGAAGGGCATCTGACCAGCGTCTTCGCTCACGAGATCGGTCACCACGTGCTCTCCCCGAGCACCCGGGTCGACTCGCTGAAGATCCGTCAGCAGATGGCCCGGGTGATCGACCTCTACGACCGGCGGCACCGGCTCGACCTGGCCGCCGCGAGCGGGTTCTGCGCCAACCTGTGGTCCGACATGCTGATCAACGACCGGGTCATGCAGCTGCAGCGCGCCCGGCTCGCCCCGGACGAGACCCCCGACATGGTGCAGCTCACCGAGGCCCTTGCGGCGCCCGCGCTGGCCAAGGGGCTGCGCGGCGCCGACGACAACGAGCTGTGGTGGGTGGTGCAGCGGGCGTACGAGCTGCTCTGGCGGCTCCCCGAGGGCACCCTCGCCTGGCCCGATCCGCCGGTGGGGTGGAAGGCGGCCTACGAGCAGGAGATCGACCGCCTCCGACAGCAGGTCAAGAACCAACGTCGCAAGACCCCGCCCAAAGAGCGCGCGGACCGGTGGCGGGCCCAGCGGGAGGTCGCGCAGCGGGAGCGTGATCTCGCCGACCTCGAATACGACCCGCGGGCCGGTCTCGACCCGGCTCATGACGCGACGACGGTGGCCGACGTGGTGCGTACGCTCGCCGCCGACCCGGTGAGCGGCGCGGTGCCGTGGGCCATGGTGATGGTGCCCTACCTGCTGCTCGGCTTCCAGGGCACCGGATGTCACGAGGACTCGCCAGGCGCACCCAGCGCGGCCGAGCTCGCCGGAGCGGTCGGCGACCCGCGGCTGCAGAAGCCGTTGGTCCACCCGGATGACGCCGAGGTGGTCGTCGCGGAAGGCGAAGCGGGCGGCAGCGGTTCCGACGGCAGCGGACAGGCGCTCGGACTGGCCCGGACGCTGGAGCTGATGGCCGGCGCCGACCCCCATGCGGTGATGGCGGCCTGGTACGAGGCCGAGGCCCGCCCCCACGTCGCGCCCCTGGTGCAGCGCGGGCTCGCCCCCGCCGGGCCCGTGATCCCCGGTCCGCTGGAGGAGTGGGAGCTCGGCGACGACCTGGCCGACCTGGACTGGCCGGCGACGCTGACCACGGGAGCGGTGTTCGTGCCTGGGGTGACCACCCGAAGGCGTACGTTCATCGCGGACGAGCCCGAGGTCGACCACGAGCCGGTGCTGCTCGACCTCTACCTCGACTCCTCGGGGTCGATGACGAACCCTCAGAGAGGATCCGCGGCGATCGTCGCCGGCACGATCCTGTCGCTCTCGGTGCTGCGTGGCGGCGGGCGGGTGCGGGTCACCTCATGGAGCTCCGCCGGGCAGGTCGCCGGCGACAGCGCCTACACCCGCGACCGGGTCGAGATCATGCGCCAGCTGACCACCTACTTCGGCGGCGGCACGACCTTCCCCCTGGACCTGTTGCGCGCCCGCTATCCCGAGACGCGACGGCCCGGCGACGGGCAGCGCCACCTCGTGGTCCTCTCCGACGCCGGCCTCGACACGTTCCTGGGCCGCGGCCAGGAGGAGTACGCCGACGTGGCCGCCTCCGTGCGACGCGTGATCGACACCGGGTCGCTGATGATCATCGGACACTGGCGCGGGCAGTCGCGCGAAGAGGCCGAGCGGCTCGGCTACGACGTCGCCGAGATCCCGGACGTGATGCAGGCGCCCGCGGCGTGCGCCGCGCTTGCCGAGCGGATCGCCGCCTACACCCCGGAAGGAGCAACCCGTGGCTGACGAGGAGCTGTTCGAGGCCTGGCTCGACGAGGAGCTCGACCCCGACGCCGCCTGGGACGGGCTGGCGCCCGGGCCGTCGGTCGACGAGGTGATGGCCCGGATCTCGACCACGCCGTCGTGGTTCCTCGACGACGCCGTCGACATCGTGGCGCTCGCCGGGGACGTGCTCGACACCTCCGGCGGGCCGTTCATCACAGCGGCCCGGAGAGTGGCGGCGACCGGGAAGACGGTCGCGCGGCAGGGAGCCGGGGTCGTCCTGTGGCTGGTCGCCTCCCAGGAGCTTGCGGGCCCGCTCTCGGCGGCGTTCCGCGAGGACCGGCTCGACCGGGCTCTCCTGACCCTCTCGATGCGCGTAGCGGCGGTCGTCGAACCGCAGCGCTGGGTCGAGGAGTCCGAGCGCCGGGAGGAGGCGGCGCGGACCTTTCTGCTGTGGAACGGGCAGCTGCCGGCGCGCGAGGACGAGCGCAACGCCCGCGCGCTGTTGTCCCGCCTCGACTCCGCCGCCCGCGCCGAGGCGCTCGAGCGGGCCCGGCGCGACCGGGAGCACCGCTCGGAGATCCGCAAACGCCTCGAAGATGCCCGTGCGCGTGAGGCCGCCAGCCGCTACAGCCCGGAGTGACCGTGAGCGAGACACCGGACCCGCTTCACCTGGCCGAATACACGCCGATGGCCTCGGCCGCCCTCACCGACGCCGAACGCTGGCCCGGTCTCTCGGCTGCAGGACAAGCCCGGCTGGCCGCGGCGGACACCCACCCCGCAGCGCCGCGATGGCGGCACCGGGTCGGCCACCGACTCACTCCGGCCGAGCAGGAGGCGGCCCGGTCACAGCTTCCGCTCGCGGGCTGGCTGAAGCAGCACCTGGCGGTGGCGCGGTCACTGCCTGCGTACCGTCGGCATCGGGGGCCACTCGACACGCTCGGCGACTTCCCGCTGATCACCCGCGAGAACTTGGTCGCGGACATCGGCGGGTTCGTGCCGCTGGACGCCGACTACGGGCGGATGCTGCACGGCACGTCCTCGGGAAGCACCGGGGCGGCGCTGGTGATGCCGGACGATCCCGACGAGCTGGCCCGCGGGTTCCACTGGCTCCGTGACCTGATCGCCGGCCTGACCGGCGGCTGGGCGCCGGATCCGGAGCGGTTCGCCGTGGTGCAGGTCGTGTGGCAGCGCCAGGCGTTCACGTACGTCTCGGTCGCACCCGGCTTCGGCGAGAGCCTGGTGGCGCGCGTCAACCTCCATCCCGGCGAGTGGCCGACGGCGGACCAGCGGGCGTTCCTGGGCGACGCCGACCCGCAGGTGATCTCCGGCCACCCCACGTCGCTGGAGCATCTCCTCGACCTCCGCGACGTCGTACGCCCGATCGCGATCGTCTCCTCCGCGATGGCGTTGAGCGCGACGCTGCGCGCGGATCTCGAGCACACCTTCGCGTGCCCGGTGATCGACGTCTACGGGCTGCACGAGACCCGGCCGGTGGCGGTCAGCACCGACGGCGGCCCATTCGTCGTCGCCGACCGCTGGGTGCACGTCGAGATCCTCGCCCCCGACGGCTCTCCGGTCCCTGAGGGGCAGATCGGCGAGATCGTCGTCACCGCAGGTGAGAATGGCTTTCTGCCGTTGGTCCGCTATCGCACCGGCGACACCGGCCGCCTGGTCCACGTCGGCAACCGGCCCGCGATCGACGCCCTCGAAGGACGCGAGGCCACCGTCTTCACCACCCCGTCCGGCGCCCCGGTCCCCTGCGTCGACCTCACCCAGCACCTCCAGGACGCCGGCGCCCGCGGCTGGTCGGTCGAGCAGGCCGCCGACGGCACCGTCGTCGCGACCATCGCCGGCGGCGACGCGGCCCTCGCCGAAGAACGCCTGACCACCATGCTCGCCCGCGACGTCACCGTCCACCGCGTCGACACCCTCGCCGACCTCGGCAAGGGCAAGCCCCGCCGCTACCGATCTAGCGCCACGCATCCAGAAGGTCGTCGGCAGTCCAGACCTTCGTGAAGGCCGCCTCCGGCTCGGCCCCGGCCGGACAGACCCCGACCAGATCGGTGCGTGGGTCGGCACCCGGGACAGCCGCCGAGTCCCGCGCCAACTGGTGCCGGTCTCGCTCGCTCAGCGGCTTGTCCGTGCGCCACTTCACGGTGCCCACGAACGCGATCTGATTCGCGGGGCGCGTGTCCGCACCGACCAGGTCGATCTCGGGATTGTTGCTGCGTGGCCACCAGCCGCCGACGGCCCGCACCTCGGGCCACTCCTCACGACCGAGTCTGAAGACGGCATCCCGAACGACCGGCTCGATCACCCGTCCACGCCACGACGAGTAGCCGCTGCGCACCCTCGCGAGCGCCACGTCGGGGCGGCCCGAGTCGACGTCGAGCAGAGAGGGCTCGACGAAGGCCAGCCAGAACTTCAGCGCCGGATCAGCGATCCGATAGCGCCGGTCCTTCGACGCGGACCTGGTCGAGAGTGGCTCGTCGGCGACGGTCACCCGTTTGCCCGCGAGCAGGGCCAAGGTGCGAGTCAGCGTCCCGCTGACAGCGGTCGGCCCCAGAATCCCTCGCTGGATGGAGGTGAACGTCCGCTCCCCCTGGCCGCCGATCGCCCTGAGCACCTGCCGGGCCGCGCTTCCTTCTCCGAACTCCGAGTCGAGGATCCGTGAACCGTGGACCATCAGGGCACTGGTGGAGTGGCTGAAGCTGTCCGTCAGGAAGTCGTCGAGAGTCATTCCCGGCTCCCACTCCTGTGCCACGAGCGGCTGGCCACCCGTGACCAGGTGGGCATCGAAGGCATCGGCCCCGCGCGTGCCCGTCATCTCCGCGACATCGCTCGGCGACAACGAGTGCAGCACCATCTCCGTCGCCCGTCCGTGGAAAGGCTCCTCCGGGCCGGTCAGCCGCTCCATCATCCCGAGGTCGCTACCGAGCAGAAGAAGGAGCACCGGCTTGCGGGACAGGTGCAGATCCCATGCGCGCTGGAGCTCGCCACCTCCGCCCGGCGTCGACTCCAGCAGCCACGGGATCTCGTCGAGGATGACCACCGATGCCGTGTCGTCGGGGAGCAACGTCGCGAGCTGCTGAAGGGCGGTCGTCAGACTCTGGCCCGACATGCCTCGGGCAAGATCGGCCATCGGCAGGTTCGAGTCCGCGATCGCCTCGTAGAAGGAGGCCAGCTCCTGAGCCAGCGAGGCGCCGCGGGCGGCCTGAAAGTGGACGTACGGCACCTGCGCGCGGGCGACGAACTCGGCCGCCAGACGGGACTTTCCCACGCGGCGCCGACCCCGGATCAGCATTGCGACTCCCCGGTCGAGCCGTCTGCCGCGCCTGACCGCCGCGAACTCACGGTCGAGGGCAGCCAGCTCTCGACCTCGCCCTACGAACATGCGCCACCTCACCCTCAGAGAATACTTTCACCAATGATTGTATCGTAAGTGATAGTAATCTTTGGACGATCAGGAAACCTCCCGGATGACCGCGACCTGACCCGCGCGGACCAGGTGGGGGCCGCCGTCGTTGCCGGAGAGCAGATCGGTCCCGCGCACGGGGACGATGACCGCCTCGTGGGTGTGGTTGATGACGAAGACGTACGTCCCCTGCTCGCCGACCCGCCGGATCGCCTCGACGCCCTCGGGGAGGCCCCCGACGACCGGCTTGGTCGAGGTGAAGATCTGGGTGGCCAGGGTGTCGAGGGCGTCGGGAGCGAGCTCGGTGCCGACGTACCAGGCGGTGCCCTTGCCCACGCGTCGACGCGTGACGGCCGGGTCGCCGGCGCAGTCGCCGGTGGCGTACGCAGCCACGACATCGGCCCCGACGGCACGGCCACGCTCGCTCCAGATCGCGCCGGAGCCGTAGGCGGTCAGCGGGATCTCGTCGCCCTCGGGAAGCGGGCAGAACTCCTCGATCCGAACCCCGAGAAGGTCGGACAGCGCGCCCGGGTAGCCGCCCAGCCGGATGTGGTCGTTCTCGTCGACGATCCCGGTGAAGTAGGTCGCGACGAGCGTGCCGCCGGCCTCGACGAACGCTGTCAGACGCAAGACGGTCTCGTCGGTGAGCAGGTACTGCACGGGCAGCACCACCACGTCGTAGCCGTCGAGCGGGTCGGCGACGCCGATGATGTCCACACCGAGGTTGCGTGCCCAGCAGGCCTTGTGCCAGGCGCGGGCGGTCGCCATCGGGTCCACGTCGACCGACGGGTGCGAGTCGAAGGTCGCCGCCCACCACGAGTCCCAGTCGAAGACGATCGCGACGCTCGCTTGCCCCACCCGGGTGCCGGCGACCTCCGCGATCGCGGAGAGATCAGCCCCGAGGCGTACGACGTCTCGCCACAGCCGGCTCTCGGTGCCGGCGTGCGGGACCATCGCGGAGTGGAACTTCTCCGCGCCACCGCGCGAGGCGCGCCACTGGAAGAACAGGGCGCCGTCCGCGCCGCGGGCGACGTGCTGGAAGGAGTTGCGGCGCATCTCGCCGGCGGTCTTGGCGATGTTGCGCGGCTGCCAGTTGACCGCGGAGGTCGAGTGCTCCATCAGCAGCCACGGTTCGCCGTGGGCCCAGGAGCGGGTCAGGTCGGCGGTCATCGCGAGCTGCGGGGTGCGGTCCTCGTCGGCGGCGATGAGGTAGTGGTCGTTGGAGACGAGGTCCCCGACATCGACCCAGCTCCGGTAGTCGAGCGACTTGCGGAACCCCATGAAGTTAGTGGTCAGCGGCTTGTCGGAGTGCGCCCGCACCGCCGCCGCCTCGACCCGGTAGATGTCGCGGATCTCTTCCGAGCAGAACCGCCACCAGTCCAGCTGCTGACCGGGATTGGCGAAGTTGCCGTAGGAGACCTGGCGCGGCGGCCCGATCTGGTCCCAGCTGGTGTAGCGCTGGCTCCAGAAGGTCGTCGCCCACGCCTCGTTGAGCCTCTCGACCTCACCATGACGGTCCTGCAGCCAGCGGCGGAACGCCACCGCGCTGGCCTCGCAGAAGCAGTGGTCGTTGTGGCAGCCGTACTCGTTGTTGACGTGCCACATCACCACCGCCGGATGGTCGTCGTACCGCTTGACCAGCTCGGTGACGAGGGTCGTGGCGGCATCGCGGTAGGCGACCGACGAGGGACAGTACGCCTGGCGCGCACCGAACGCGCGCGGGTTGCCGATCTGGTCGACGAGCGTCGCCTCCGGGTGACGCTCGAGGAACCACGGCGGCGGGCTCGCGGTCGCGGTCGCCAGGTCCACGGCGATCCCGCCGGCGTGCAGCTTCTCGAGCACCCGGTCGAGCCAGCCGAAGTCGTAGGTCCCAGGCGTCGGCTCCAGCAGCGCCCAGGAGAAGATCCCCACGCTGACCAGGTTCACCCCGGCCTCCCGCATGAGGCGTACGTCCTCGTCCCAGACCTCCTCCGGCCACTGCTCCGGGTTGTAGTCGGCGCCGTAGGCGATCCGCCCGCCCAACGCCTCGGTGACGCGTTGCATCCCCGTCAGTGGACTCGTCATGGGGCCAGCCGCTCCGTGCGCCACGTGTCGCCCTCGCGTCGGTAGACGAGCCGGTCGTGCATCCGGCCGGGCCGCCCCTGCCAGAACTCCACCGCCGCCGGCTCGACCCGGTAGCCACCCCACTCCTCGGGCACCGGGACCGGCTGGTCGTCGAACTCCGCCTCGACCCGTTCGTACGCCGCCGCGAGCTCTTCGCGCCCGGTGACGACCCGGCTCTGGTGGGAGGCGTGGGCGCCGAGCTGGGAACCGCGCGGGCGCTGGCAGAAGTAGGCCTCGACCTCGACGCGGGGCACCTCGTGGGCGATGCCGTCGATGCGTACCTGCCGCTCGAGGGGATGCCACGGGAAGAGCACCGCGATCCGCGGGTTGGTGGCGAGATCGGCGCCCTTGCGGGAGGCGGTGTTGGTGAAGAACGTGAAGCCGTCGGCCGAGAAGCCCTTCAGGAGCACGAGGCGCGAGGAGGGCGCGCCTTCGGCCGAGACGGTCGAGACCACCATCGCGTTGGGCTCGACGATGCCCGCGTCGCGAGCCTCGGCGTACCACCTCTCGAACATCTCGAACGGGTCTGCCGCGAGGTCGCCCTCGGTCAGGCCGTTGCGCGTATAGGACTCGCGCGCGGCCGCCAGCTCAGCTGAGAGATCCATGGTCTCAACCTATCGACTCCGTCACGCCGCCAGCGCCGGACTCAGCCCATGCGGACTCAGCCCATGAAGGTCTTGACCTGCGTGCCCGACTCGTCGAGCTTGTCACCCAGCTGCTCCAGCGCCGCGCCGACCTTCGCCAGGAGCTCGGCGATCGTCTCGAGAGAACCGGAGAGATCATCGAGCGCCGAGCCGGCGCCGCCGATCTCCTTCGCAGCGCTCGCGATCGACTTGGCCGGACCGTCGGCCATCGGCACCCGCCCGAGCCCCTCGGCGACGTCGGCGAGCCGGTCGACTCCCTTGGAGATCGCCGCCGAGATGCCACCCAGCGAGGTGGCGACGTCGCCCAACGTGCCCTTGACACCGTTGGCACCATCCCCGACCAGCACGGCGCCGGCCTCACGGGCGCGCCCGCCGGCGGCCTCGAGGCCCTCGCCGAAGGAGTCGAAGAGCTTCGGCAGCCGCTCGACCGAGGCCAGCACGTCCTTGTTCTCGGTGATCAGCGTGATCACCTTGTCGATGTCCTTGGCGTTGAGACCACCGACGAGCTTCCCCAGGTCCATGCTGGTGACACTAGCGTCGCGCCGCCTCCCGCGGCCGCGCCCCACGCCCGGGGCGAAGCCAGGATGCGGCACAATGCCCAGTGACATCAGAGGAACGGAGAAGGCAGTGAGCCAGGTACAGCACGGTCTCGAGGGCGTCGTGGCCTTCGAGACCCAGATTGCGGAGCCCGACAAAGAGGGTTCGGCCCTCCGTTACCGCGGGGTCGACATCGAAGACATCGTCGGCCGGGTTCCGTTCGAGAACGTCTGGGGTCTGCTGATCGACGGCTCATACGGCCCCGGGCTGCCGCCCGCGGAGGCCTACAACCTGCCGGTGCACACCGGTGACGTGCGCGTCGACGTCCAGGCCGCCATCCCCATGCTCGCGCCCGCCTTCGGGTTCGGGCAGACCTACGACATCTCCGACGAGCAGGCCCGCGAGGACCTCGCCCGGGTTGCCGTCATGGTCCTCTCGTACGCCGGCCAGTCGGCCCGCTCCATCCACCTGCCGGTGGTGCCGCAGCGCGAGGTCGACAAGGGCAGCACCCTGGCCGAGAAGTTCCTGATCCGCTGGCGCGGCGAGGCGGACCCCGCCCACGCCCACGCGATCGACGCCTATTGGTCCTCGGCCGCCGAGCACGGCATGAACGCCTCGACCTTCACCGCCCGGGTGATCACCTCCACCGGCGCCGACGTGGCCGCGGCCTTCTCCGGCGCGATCGGCGCGATGAGCGGCCCGCTGCACGGTGGTGCCCCCTCGCGCGTGCTCGGCATGATCGAGGACGTCGAGAAGTCGGGCGACGCCGACGCCTATGTGAAGGGTCTGCTCGACTCGGGTGAGCGGCTGATGGGCTTCGGCCACCGCGTCTACCGCGCCGAGGACCCGCGTGCGCGCGTCCTGCGCCGCACCGCCCGCGAGCTCAACGCACCCCGCTTCGAGGTCGCCGAGGCCCTGGAGAAGGCCGCGCTGGCGGAGCTGCGGGCCCGCCGCCCCGACCGCGTCCTGGAGACCAACGTCGAGTTCTGGGCCGCGATCGTCCTCGACTTCGCCCAGATCCCGGCCAACATGTTCACCTCGATGTTCACCTGCGCCCGCACGGGTGGCTGGTCCGCCCACATCCTGGAGCAGAAGAAGACCGGCCGGCTGATCCGGCCCTCCGCCATCTACACCGGCCCCTCCGCTCGCCCCGCCGACGCGATCGAGGGCTGGAACGCCGACTGGGGGAAGTAGAGCCCCGCTGACCCGAGGAACCGACCGGCCGAGCCGGTCGGTTCCTGCGTCTGTGCGGCGAGCCGTCGAGGCGCTTGGCCGTGCAAGACCACGAGATCGTCGTCCTTGCAGTAGCCGAACGGCTCGACTCAGCCTCGATTCCGTTGGAAGAGCGTGGTGATCTCATCGAGCGCTTGCGCCAGCTCGTCCGAGACCTCGCCGGTCTCGAGCGCCTCAGCAGACATGTCGCCGCCGGCTTCGACGTCACTGAGCAACGCCCCCACGGCACGCTGGACGAAGTCAGCCACGCTGTGGACGGTGCCATCGGCGACGAGCTCACGGATCATCTCGAGCTCAGGCGCCGACAGTGTGATCACGATCTGCTCAGCTTCTGCCATGGCAAGGAGCGTACGCCTTCAGACGAGTCGCTTGGCCATGCAGACCACGAGGTCGTCGTCCTTGTAGTAGCCGAACGGCTCGACGTCGACGTAGCCGTTGGCCGCGTAGAGCCCGATGGCCTCGTGCTGGAGGCCGCCGGTGGTGAGGACCATCGCCTCGAAGCCGGTCTCGCGGGCCGAGGCCTCGACGTGGGCGAGCATCCGCTTGGCGAGCCCTTGACCCTGAGCCTCGGGCACGACATACATCCGCTTGATCTCGGCGGTCACCTCGGCCCCGAGGGCGGACTCGCCGGAGCGTCGCCAGGCGCCGGAGGCGACCGGGACGTCGTCGAGGTAGGCCAGGAAGTACGCGCCAGCGGGCGGCTCGAACATCTCCGGCACGGTCGGGTCGTAGTCGGGTTCACCGT
This sequence comes from Nocardioides sp. NPDC057577, assembly GCF_042801335.1. Taxonomy (NCBI): domain Bacteria; kingdom Bacillati; phylum Actinomycetota; class Actinomycetes; order Propionibacteriales; family Nocardioidaceae; genus Nocardioides; species Nocardioides sp. NPDC057577. The sequence goes on from NZ_JBHVGB010000026.1 coordinate 48,293, forward strand.
AGCGCTCGACGTAGAACTCCTGGACCCGGTCGACCAGCTTCTGGGCATCCGGGTGGTCGTACGCGACCCGGCGAATCTCAACAGACACGTCGGTATTCTGGCCGATGCCCGCAACTTGCGAGAATGGGTTTATGACGCTGCAGATCCCCGCCGACCTCCTCCCCGCCGACGGACGTTTCGGCTCCGGGCCGTCCAAGGTGCCCACCGGGCGCCTGGAGGCGCTCGCCGCGACCGGGGTGTCGGTGATGGGGACCTCTCACCGGCAGCAGCCGGTGAAGGATCTCGTCCGCCGCGTCCAGACCGGGCTGGCCGACCTGTTCTCGCTGCCGGAGGGCTACGAGGTCGTCATCGGCAACGGCGGCTCGGTGGCGTTCTTCGACCTGGTGACGTACGCACTGGTGCGCGAGCGCAGCCAGCACGCCGTCTTCGGGGCGTTCGGCAAGAAGTTCCTCTCCGCGGCCGAGGCGGCGCCCTGGCTGGCCGATCCCTCGGTGATCTCGGCCGCCCCGGGGTTCTTGGCCGTGCCGACGCACGAGGACGACGTCGATGTTTACGCCTGGACACATAACGAGACCTCGACGGGCGTGATGGCTCCGGTCGTACGTCCCGCCGGCGCCGGTGCGGACCAGCTCACCATCGTCGACGCGACCTCGGCCGCCGGCGGGCTGCCGCTCGAGGTGACCCAGAGCGATGTCTACTACTTCGCGCCGCAGAAGTCGTTCGCCTCCGACGGTGGTCTGTGGCTGGCGCTGCTCTCCCCCGCTGCGATCGCACGGGCGGAGGAGATCGCGGCGAGCGGCCGCCACATCCCGTCGTTCTTCTCGCTGACCGAGGCGATCAAGCAGTCCCGCAGCGCGCAGACCGTCAACACGCCCTCCGTCGCGACGCTCTTCCTGATGGCCGAGCAGCTCGACTGGATGAACTCCTCCGGCGGGCTCGACGCGATGGTCGCCCGCACCACCGCCTCCTCCGACGCGCTCTACGCCTGGGCCGAGAAGGCTCCGTACGCCCGCCCGTTCGTCGAGGACCCCACCCATCGCTCCCTCGTCGTCGGCACCGTCGAGCTCGACGCCGGCATCGACAAGGACGACCTGCGCCGCATCCTCTCGGAGAACGGCGTCGTCGACCTCGACGCCTACCGCGGCATCGGCACCAACCAGCTTCGGATCGCGATGTACCCCTCCGTCGACGCCGCCGACATCGAGGCCCTCACCGCCTGCATCGACTGGGTGGTCGACCGCCTCTGACCCACGCCCCCGCCGAGTCGGGCGCCCGTCCGCCCCGCTGGTCGAGCCGCGAGGCCGCCTGCGGCCGAGCGTGTCGAGACCAACACGGTGCGATCTAGCGCGGAGGTCACCGTGTTGGTC
>NZ_JBHVGB010000027.1:0-48385 GCF_042801335.1 Nocardioides sp. NPDC057577
ACATACATGTGAAACCGGTTCACCCGCCGGTCCGGGATCGATGGCCCCGCCGCGAACGGGCGGGGACATCAGAACCGTACAACGAACGGACGGGGCCGATCGACGGATATTGTGCTCCGCCGACCGGCCCCGGACCGGTCACTCCCGGAAGGCGCGGTGCTTACACCCGCGGCTTCTCGCGCATCTCGTACGTCGCGATGACGTCGTCGACCTTGATGTCGTTGAAGTTTCCGAGGTTGATACCGCCCTCGAAGCCTTCGCGGATCTCGGTGACGTCGTCCTTGAAGCGACGCAGACCGGAGATGTTGAGGTTCTCCGCGATGACCTTGCCATCGCGCAGCAGGCGCGCCTTGGTGTTGCGCTTGACCTCGCCGGAGCGGACCAGCACACCGGCGATGTTGCCCAGCTTGGACGAGCGGAAGATCGCACGGATCTCCGCCTTGCCGAGGACCTTCTCCTCGTACTCCGGCTTGAGCATGCCCTTGAGGGCCGCCTCGATCTCCTCGATCGCCTGGTAGATGACCGAGTAGTAGCGGATCTCGACACCCTCGCGATCGGCCAGCTCCGTCGCCTTGCCCTGCGGGCGGACGTTGAAGCCGATGATGATCGCGTCGGAGGCAGCAGCCAGGTCGACGTTGGTCTCGGTGATCGCACCGACACCGCGGTCGATGACCCGGATGGAGACCTCGTCGCCACCCACGTCGATCTTGGCCAGTGCGTCCTCGAGCGCCTCGACCGAACCGGACACGTCGCCCTTGAGGATGAGGTTGAGCTCCTGGCTCTCGCCCTTCTCCATGGAGGCCATGAAGTCCTCCAGCGTGCGGCGTACGCGGCGCTTGGCCTGCTGCGCGGCACGCTCGCGTGCCTCGCGCTTCTCGGCGATCTGGCGAGCCATCCGGTCGTCCTCGACGACCAGGAAGCTCTGACCGGCACCCGGCACCGCCGAGAGACCCAGGACCATCGCCGGACGCGACGGGGTCGCCTCGGTGATCTCGTGGCCGTACTCGTCGATCATCGCGCGGACGCGGCCGTGGGCCGGACCGGCGACGATGGACTCACCCACGCGCAGCGTGCCGCGCTGGACCAGGATGGTCGCGACCGGGCCGCGGCCACGGTCGAGGTGAGCCTCGATCACGATGCCCTGCGCGTCCTGGCTGGCGTTGGCCTGCAGGTCGAGCGAGGCGTCGGCGGTCAGCACGACGGCCTCGAGAAGGCCCTCGATGTTGATCCGCGACTTCGCCGAGATCTCGACGAACATCGTGTCGCCGCCGTACTCCTCGGGGATGAGGCCGTACTCGGTCAGCTGGCCACGGACCTTGGTCGGGTCCGCCTCCGGCTTGTCGATCTTGTTGATCGCGACCACGATCGGGACACCGGCCGCCTTGGCGTGGTTGAGCGCCTCGATGGTCTGCGGCATCACACCGTCGTCGGCCGCGACCACGAGGATCGCGAGGTCCGAGGACTGCGAACCACGGGCACGCATGGCGGTGAACGCCTCGTGACCCGGGGTGTCGATGAAGGTGATCTTGCGCTCGTTGCCGTCGACCTCGGTCGAGACCTGGTAGGCACCGATGTGCTGGGTGATGCCACCGGCCTCGCCCTCGATGACGTTGGCGTCACGGATGGCGTCGAGCAGCTTGGTCTTACCGTGGTCGACGTGACCCATGACGGTGACGACCGGCGGTCGGACCGTCCAGTCGGACTCGTCGCCCTCGTCGCCGAGCTCGATGTCGAAGGACTCCAGCAGCTCGCGGTCCTCGTCCTCGGGGGAGACGACCTGGACGATGTAGTTGAGCTCCTCACCGAGCAGCTCGAGGGTCTCGTCGTTGACGGACTCGGTCGCGGTGACCATCTCACCGAGGCCGAACAGCATCTGCACCAGCTGGGCCGGGTCGACGTTGATCTTCTCGGCGAAGTCGGTCAGGCTCGCGCCACGAGCCAGGCGAACGGTCTCGCCGTTGCCCTTGCGGACCCGGATGCCACCGATGGTCGGGGCCTCCATGGCCTCGAACTCCTGGCGACGCGCCCGCTTCGACTTCCGGCCACGGCGCGAGGGACCACCCGGGCGACCGAAGGCACCCTGGGTCGTTCCGCGACCACCGGGACGACCGGCACCGGGACGACCGCCACCGGGACCGCCGCCGAAGCCGCCGCCACCAGGACGACCGGCACCGCCGCCGCCACCGGGACGCCCACCGGCGCCCGGACGACCGCCGCCACCACCGGGACGACCCGGGGCACCGGCACGACCGCCGGGACCGCCACCAGGACGGGCACCGAACGCGGCCGGGGACTTCGGCATCATCGCCGGGTTGGGACGCGGCATGCCGGGACGGCCACCGGCCTGGCCACCCTCACGGGCAGCAGCAGGACGCGGGGGACGCTGGTCGCCGCCGGCCGGGGCACCGCCCTGGCCACCTTGACCCTGGCCTCCACCCTGGCCGCCGGGACGCGGACGCCCCATGCCCTGGTTGGAGGAGAACGGGTTGTTGCCCGGGCGCGGAGCACCGGGCTTGCCGACCGGACGCGGTCCGGGGCGACCGGCACCAGCGCCGCCGGCACCACCCGCGCCACCGCGGGCCGCAGGGGTCTGCGGACGAGCGCCGGGCTTGGGGGCACCAGGCCGAGGCGCACCCGGCTTGGGGGCGGCCGAACGTCGGTCGCCGCTCGCCGGAGCGGCCGGGCTGGGCTTGGGAGCGGCCGGGGCCGATGCCGCAGGGGCGGCCGGCGCGGGCTCGGCCTTCTTGACCGGGGCCTTCGGGCCCGGCTTGGGCGCAGCCGGCTTGGTCGCCGCAGGAGCCTCGGCAGGCTTCTCGGGCGCCGTGTCCGCAGCCTTCTTGGGAGCCGCGGGCCTGGGAGCCGCGGGCTTGGGGCCGGGCTTGGGGGCAGCAGGCTTCTCGTCCGCAGACGCGGAACCGCCGCCCTTCAGGCCGGGGCCGATCTCCTTGCGGAAACGCATCTCCGCAGGCAGCTCGACGGTCGAGCTCGCCGACTTGACGAACTCCCCCATCTCCTTGAACTTCTCGAGAACAAACTTGCTCTCGACCCCGAACTCTTTGGCGAGCTCGTGGACTCGGGTCTTAGCCACAATTCTCCTTCTGGCCACAGACCCAAATCCTGGGTGAAACCTGTGACCGTTAGTGGTTGTAGAACACGCTCATCGCGAAGTACTCATCGAGTGCTCATGAGCTTTTGCTCCAGTTCCTGGTCGGTTGACCGTCGGCGACGGTCGTGGGTGTCTGGCGCGGGTCGAGGTATTCCTCCACCGGCGCGCTGGAAAGCCCACCCTCGGCCCGCAGGGCCCTGGTGAACGCCTTCCGGCGCACCGCGAGTTCGTAACACTCACGCGTGGGGTGCACATGCGCCCCTCGCCCGGGTGCGGTGGCAGTCGGATCGGGCACCACGGCCGGCTGGCCGTTGCGGTCCGAGCCGGCGGTCACCCGCAACAACTCGCGCTTGGCGGCCCGCTTCCGGCAACCCACGCACGTACGGACAGGTCCGTTCTGCGTAGTTTCTTCGAGGCGTGCCACCGATCCTTAACACTACCGCTTCCGGGGTTCGGTAGACGAAACCGGGGCACCGGTCGTTCTTATTCCGTGACCCGTCCTCAGCAGCTGGCGGCGATCACAGGACGGCGGCGATCTCCGGCCACGCCCGCAGGCCGAGCTCGCGGTCGGCCGCCTCCGAACCACCCCACGCGAGCCGCGGGCTGAGCGGGAGCACCGGCTCGCCGGGCAGCACGACCCGATGGCCGGCATCGGGATGAGTGACCACGATCGTCTCCAGGTCGTGGGCCGTACGCCGCCGCCGGACCGCCTCGGCGGAGAGGACCGAGGGCCACAGCGCGTCGTCGCCCCCGGCGACCAGGACGACGTCGCCGGCGATGCGCTCGACCGGGACGGTCGCGGCAGGCACCCGGTCGGCGTACTTCTCCAGGGCCGAGAGGTAGGCCTCGCAGAATGACGGGAGCTCTCCGTGCGCCTCCGTCACCGCGTCCTCGATCGCCTCGTCGTCGAACGGCACGAACGGCACCTGCTCACCACGCAGCGTCCACGAGGACCGCTGTGGACGCTCCTCGCTCAGGCCCGCCCAGGAGACGTACGTCGGGGAGATCCCGACCACGGCGTCGATCTCTGGGTGCAGGGTTCCGAGCAGGAGCGCGGCCTGGGCACCCCAGGACGTACCGAGCACCACCAGCCGCTCGTAGCGGGAGTGGAGGTCGGCGAGGACGTCGTCGAACGTCTCCAGCGGGATCAGCCGGGCCTGGCCCGGCTGTCCGGGACCACCGAAGTAGCGGATCGACGCCGCAGCCACCCCGTGCGAGGCGAGCATCCGGCAGCGGTCGGTCTCGATCCGCCCCGAGGACCCCGAGAGCACGAGTACGCCGGTGCTGGCCCCGTCCGGCTCCAGCAGGACGCCCTCGGGGTCGGTCAGAGCGGTCTCACGCACGATCAGGCGACCGGGGTCTCCTCGTCGGAGCGGATGTCGATGCGCCAGCCGGTCAGGCGAGCGGCCAGGCGGGCGTTCTGCCCCTCCTTGCCGATGGCCAGGGAGAGCTGGTAGTCGGGCACCACGACACGGGCCGACTTGGTCGCCTCGTCGATGATCTGCACCGAGGAGACCCGGGCCGGCGAGAGCGCGGAGGCGACGAGCACCTTGGGGTCCTCGGACCAGTCGACGATGTCGATCTTCTCGCCCTGCAGCTCGGACATGACCTGGCGGACCCGCTGGCCCATCGGGCCGATGCAGGCGCCCTTGGCGTTGACGCCGGGAACGGTCGACGTGACCGCGATCTTGGTGCGGTGGCCGGCCTCGCGGGCGATCGCGGAGATCTCTACGGTGCCGTCGGCGATCTCGGGCACCTCGAAAGAGAAGAGCTTCTTGACCAGGTTGGGGTGCGAGCGCGAGAGCGTGATCTGCGGGCCGCGCATGCCCTTGCGCACGCTGACCACGAGCGCCTTGATCCGGGTGCCGTGGCTGTAGTCCTCGCCCGGCACGCGCTCGGAGAGCGGGATGACGCCCTCGAGCCGGCCCAGGTCGACGAGCACGTCGTCGGGGTTGCGGCCCTGCTGGATGACGCCGGAGAGGATGTCGCCCTCCTTGCCGGAGAACTCACCGAACTTCACGTCGTCCTCGGCGTCGCGCAGCCGCTGCAGCACGATCTGCTTGGCGGTGGTGGCAGCGATCCGGCCGAAGCCCTCGGGTGTGTCGTCGTACTCCCCCACGACGTTGCCCTCGTCGTCGACCTCGGCCGCCAGCACGCGTACGTGCCCGGTCTTGCGGTCCAGGTCGACCCGCGCCTTCGTGTGGGCGCCCGCGGTCTTGTGGTAGGCGGTCAGCAGCCCCTGCTCGATCGCCTCGACGAGCACATCGAGCGAGATCTCCCGCTCCCGCTCCAGCATCCGCAGGATGCTCATATCGATGTCCATGGCCTACTCCCCCTCGTCGATCCGCTTGAACTCGATCTGCACAAGCGCCTTCTTCACGTCCGCGTACGCCACCTCGCGACGTTTGCCGCTGACCTCGAGGCTCGCCCGCTCGTCGTCGGACTCCTTGACCCGGCCGGTGAAGGCAGAGCCGTCGGTGATGGTGACCTTGACCAGGCGACCCTTGTTACGGCGCCAGTGGCGCGGCAGGGTCAGCGGCCGGTCGACACCGGGCGAGGTCACCTCGAGCGTGTAGGGCTGCTCGCCCATCACGTCGGACTCGTCGAGGACCCGGTTGACCTCACGGGTTGCCTCGGTGACCTCCTCATGGGTGATCCCGCCGTCCTTGTCGACGGCGATCCGCAGGATCCGGCGCTTGCCGGCCGGCGTGATCTCCACGGCCTCGATGTCGAAGCCCAGGGCCAGAAGCGGGTCTGCGAGGGCCTTTTCGATGGCACTCGCGATCGCGTCCTTCCGCTCAGCACTCAACGCGATCTCCCCCTGCATCCTGTTGTCTGTTCCTGTTGTATGCGCCTTCGAGCACGCGGTACTTCTGGTGACACCATACCTGTACGCCTCGGGTGTCTCGAACAGCGCGCGGCGGTGTTGGAAAGCCGCTGACGCGACTCCCGCCGGGTGTCGTTAGGGTTTCTCACGTGGCCAGCGCACGTACCCTCCGGATGCTCTCGCGGCGCACCACTGTGGGTGTCGCCGTGGTTGCCCCACTGGCCGCCTCGGCCTGTTCGGCCTCGGAGGTGCTGGATCCTGTCAAAGCACCTCCACCCAGCACTCCCCCGGCCCCCGCCAACCCCGACCAGAGTGTGATCGACGCCACGGTCGCGGAGATCCTCGGCGCCGACGAGGGCGCCCCGGCCGCGTTCGTGCAGCTTCATCGCGTGCACATCGAGGCACTGGCGCCGACCAAGGGCGTGACCGCGGCCTCGGCGACCGGACGCTGGCAGGAGCGCCAGCTCGCCCTGGTCACCACGCTCACCGCCGCGGCCGGGCGCGCGGCGGACCCGCAGCTGATCACGCTGCTCGCCTCGGCCGCCGCCGGCCAGCAGCAGCTCCTGCACGGACGGGGGCTGGCATGACCACGGCCACCTCGGCCTCGACCGAAGCGGTCCAGGCGGCGCTCGCGGTCGAGCACTCCGCGATCTACGTCCTGGGCGCCCTGGGCGGGCGCACCTCGGCGACGTCCTCGCCGGCCCTGGCGCGGGCGCTCACCGATGCGTACGACGACCACGTGAACGCCCGAGAGGCGCTGGCCGCGCACGTGGTGGCCGCCGGGATCGAGCCGGTCGCGCCCTCCGCCGTCTACGACCTGCCCGGCCGGATCGGATCGGAGGCCGGCATCGGCGCCGCGGCGCTGCGGCTGGAGCAGGACACCACCGCGACCTATCTGTCGCTGGCTCCGAAGGCGACCGGGACCGACCGGACGCTGCTCATCGGTCTGCTCTGCCGGGCGGCCGCGCGGCAGCTCGACCTGGGCGCGAAGCCGCGAGCGTTCCCCGGGACCTGATCCGCACGAGCCGACGTGACCGGCGAAAACGAACGTGGCCCGCGAACCGTCCGGCGCGGGAGACTCCCGAGATGTCTCCCGAGACCGGGCGGCTCGCGGGCCAGGTTTTGGCCTGGACACGAGGCCTGAGAAGCCGCCTGGGGGCGGTACCTCTCTTGCAGAAGTATGCAATCCCCGCCGAGACTGGCCCAGACCCGTAAAATCGCATTGCAAGAACTTGCAACTTTTCCCGGCGTCATTCCCAGGAGCGAATGATCTGGTGTATGTCGCCCAGTCGCTGTGCGACGGCGTCCGGAGAGCCCTCGCTGTGGCCCAGCTGGCTGCTCGGGATGTTGCTGTGCGGGATGTGGATCGCCCGCAGACCAGCCTTCTGAGCACCGTACACATCGTCGTAGAGCCTGTCGCCCACGTAGACGCATCGAGACGGATCCGAGACCTTCACGGCCGCCATCGCCGCGTGGAACGCCTCCTCGGCGGGCTTCGTCCAGGGCACCTCGGAGGTGTAGACGTCGCCGTCGAGCAGGTCGAGCACCCCGTCGCGCTCGAAGAACCCGCGGTGCCACGCGCGCGGCCAGATCGTGTTGGACAGCACCCCGACACGTACGCCGTCGGCGCGGAGCGCCTCCCACAGCGGCCCGACCTCGGGGTCGGTCAGGGTGTGCGGCTCCCAGAACTCGTAGTAGGCGTCGAGCAGCTCCGGATCGTGCTCGAGCCCGGCCTCGTCGAAGAGGTCGCCGATCACCGAGCTCTGCTGGGAGTCGCGGCTGCGGGCCCAGATCGTCTCTCCGGCCTGGTGCAGCCTGGTCGCATTGACCGGGTGGTCGTCGTCGCAGGCACCACTCACGGCCTGGGCGAGCGCCAGCGACTCCGCGTGGAAGTCGATGTCGTGCCACTTCGTCAGCGTGCCGCCCCAGTCGAAGATCACCGCGTCGATCGCCATGGCCACGACCCTACCGACGCCCTGACTCACATACGCCCGGTCTCCACATAGGAGCGGTGCCAGGAGAGCGCCTCACCGAGCAGATGCGGTGTGTGCATCGCGCCCGGACGCTCCCGCTGTGCGCGCTCGAAGTAGTCGGCGAGCCGGTCGCGGTAGTCGGGGTGGGCACAGTTGTCGATGATCTTCCGTGCCCGCGCCCGCGGAGAGATACCGCGCAGGTCCGCCAGACCCTGCTCGGTGATCACGACCTGCACGTCGTGCTCGGTGTGGTCGACATGGCTCACGAACGGCACGATCGAGGAGATCGCTCCGTTCTTGGCGGTCGAGGGAGACACGAAGAAGTTGAGGTAGGCGTTGCGGGCGAAGTCGCCCGAGCCGCCGATGCCGTTGACGATCGAGGAACCGGCGACGTGGGTGGAGTTCACGTTGCCGTAGATGTCGGCCTCGACCATCCCGTTGATCGCGATCAGTCCCAGCCGCCGGACCACCTCGGGATGGTTGGAGATCTCCTGCGGTCGCAGCAGGATCCGGCCCTTGTAGTGGTGGATGTCGTCGTTGAACCGCTGCGCACCCTCCTCGGAGAGCCCGAAGGAGGTCGACGAGACGCCGATCAGCTTGCCCGAGTCGAGCAGGTCGAGGAGGCCGTCCTGGATCGTCTCGGTGTAGGCGGTCAGGTGCTCGAACTCGGCGTCCTGGAGGCCGGCGAGAACCGCGTTGGCGACATTGCCGACGCCGGCCTGGAGCGGGAGCAGGCTGTGGTGCAGCCGGTCGTTGCCTACCTCGTGGCGGAGGAAGTCCACGAGGAGGTCCGCCATCGCACGGCTGTCGTCGTCGATCGGGCGCAGGGGCGAGTTGCGGTCCGGCTGGTCGGTCTCGACGACGGCGACCACCTTCTCGGGATCGACCCGGAGGTACGGATCACCGATCCGCTGCATCGGTGTAGTCAGCTGGATCGGCGCTCGCTGCGGCGGCAGCCGGGTGCCGTAGTAGATGTCGTGGAACCCCTCGAACCCGCGCGGCTGCCAGCTGTTGACCTCGAGGATCACCCGGTCGGCGTTGTCCAGCCAGGTCTTGTTGTTGCCGACGCTGCTGGTCGGGACGAGCAGGCCGTTGGGCAGGATCGCGGCCACCTCGACCACGGCGACGTCGAGGTCGCCGTAGAAGCCGAACCAGCTGTGCTGAGCGACGTGGGACAGATGTACGTCGACGTACTCGACCTCACCTGAGTTGATCTGCTGCCGCAGCAGCGGGTCGCCGTTGTAGGGCAGCCGCTTGGAGACGCCGTGGGCACCGGCCAGCACGCCATCGAGATCGGGTGCCGTCGAGGCTCCCGTCCATGCCTGGACCCGGAACTCCTCGCCCCGCTCGTGCGCCGCTCGCATCCGCTCCGCCAGCGCCGCCGGCACCGCCTTCGGGTGGCCGGCCCCGGTGAACCCCGAGAAGCCCACGGTCTCCCCCGGCGCGATCTGCTCGGCCGCCTCCGCGGCACTCACCACCCGCCGGCCGAGCCTGTGGTCGAGAATCCTGTCCCCCGTCATGGGGTCGATCTTGCCCTACCTCGACGCGGTCAACGCCCGATAACGCGCTCGAAGCAGACGCGGTCGTATCCCGGACCGTCATAGTCGGGCTGAGGCTCGGACACGGAGAACCCCATCGAGCGATGGAACCGGATCGACGTCGCGTTCTGCGGCCCGGTGATCGCCCGCACGACCTCGCCCCCGCGCTCGCGCACCTGCCCGAAGAAGCGCTCGTAGAGCGCCCGTCCCACTCCGGTCCCCCGCAGCTTCGGATCGGTCCCGACGAAGTGGATGTACGCCGCCCGCGGGTCGTCCTGGGACATGAACCCGATCAGGAACCCCCGCAGCTCTCCGCTCTCGTCCTCGACGATCGTCGAGGTGTCGTTGAAATGCTGGAAGAACAGCCGGGTCAGCATCAGGGTGCGCATCATCGTCGCGTGCGGGTCGCCCCAGTCGTCCCACCACTCACCCAGTCGCGCCTGGACCCGCACGTGGTCGTCCTCCGTCGCGGGCCTGAAGGTGAGATCGGGGTGCTCGCTGCTCATGACACGTCGATGCTCCAGGTCAGCTGCGTACGACGCCGACCAGGTGGGCCACGGCGTCGGCGAGGGCGACCTCGGTCCTCTCGCCGCTGCGGCGGTCCTTGACCTCGACCTTGCCCTCGACCAGGCCCTTGCCGACGGTGACGATGGTCGGGACCCCGATCAGCTCGGCGTCCTTGAACTTCACGCCCGGCGAGACCTTGGGGCGGTCGTCGTAGAGCACGTCGATGCCAGCGGCCTCGAGCTCACCGGCGAGCGTCGCGGCGGCCTCGAAGACGGCGGCGTCCTTTCCGGTCGCGACCAGGTGGATGTCGTACGGAGCGACGTTGCGGGGCCAGGCGAGGCCGATGTCGTCGAGGGTGCCCTCGGCGACGGCGGCCACGGCGCGGGTGACGCCGATGCCGTAGGAGCCCATGGTGACGGTGACGAGCTTGCCGTTCTCGTCGAGCACCTGCAGCCCGAGAGCGTCGGCGTACTTGCGGCCGAGCTGGAAGACGTGGCCCATCTCGATGCCGCGGGCAAGCGTCAGCGGGCCCGAGCCGTCGGGAGCCGGGTCGCCCTCACGGACCTCGGCGGCCTCGATGGTGCCGTCGGGGGTGAAGTCGCGGCCGGCGACCAGGTCGATGACGTGCTTGCCCTCGACGTTGGCGCCGGTGACCCAGCGGGTGCCGGTGACCACGCGCGGGTCGACCAGGTAGCGGATCTTCGAGACCGACTCCTCGCCCAGGGCCTCGGGACCGATGTAGCCCTTGACCAGCTCGGGGTGCTTCTTGAGCTCGACGTCGTCCATGGGCTCGACCTCGATCGGCTCCAGCTGGCCCTCGAGCCGCTTGATGTCGACGTCGCGGTCACCGGGCAGGCCGATGGCGAGCGGCTCGATGGTGCCGTCGGGGTGACGCAGCGTCACCAGCACGTTCTTGAGCGTGTCGCCGGCCTCCCAGGCACGGTCCTCGCGCGGGAACGCCTCGTTGAGGTGGTCGACCAGCGTCTGGATCGTCGGCGTCGCCGGGGTGTCCTCGGCGTGGGCGGCGGGCACACCCTCGAAGGAGAGCGCCTCGGGGGCCAGCGTCGTGACCGCCTCGACGTTGGCGGCGTAGCCGCCGGGCGAGCGTACGAAGGTGTCCTCACCGGCCTCGGAGACGGCCAGGAACTCCTCGGAGGCCGAGCCCCCCATCGCGCCGGAGGTGGCCTTGACGATGACGTACTCGAACCCGAGGCGGTCGAAGACCTTGACGTACGCCGCGCGGTGGGCGTCGTAGGCCGCCGACAGTCCCTCGTCGGTGTAGTCGAAGGAGTAGGAGTCCTTCATGATGAACTCGCGCCCGCGCAGCAGCCCCGCGCGGGGACGCGCCTCGTCGCGGTACTTCGTCTGGATCTGGTAGATCGCCAGCGGCAGGTCCTTGTAGGAGCCGTAGAGATCCTTGACCAGGAGCGTGAACATCTCCTCGTGCGTGGGCCCGAGCAGGTAGTCGGCGTCCTTGCGGTCCTTGAGCCGGAAGATGCCGTCGCCGTACTCCGTCCAGCGGCCGGTCGCCTCGTAGGGCTCGCGCGGCAGCAGCGCCGGGAAGTGCACCTCCTGGGCGCCGATCGCGGCCATCTCCTCGCGGATGATCTGCTCGACCTTGCCCAGCACGCGCAGCCCCAGCGGCAGCCAGGAGTAGATCCCCGGAGCGGCGCGGCGGATGTAGCCGGCGCGGACGAGCAGCTTGTGGCTCGCGACCTCGGCGTCGGCGGGATCCTCACGCAGAGTCCGCACGAAGAGCTGTGACATACGGGCTGTAGTTCCGGGCATGCGGGCAAGCGTACGGCTCGCGGGACCGCTCCCGCGAACCGGTTGGAATTGGCGTTGCAACCCCGGCAGCACCCCGCGCATCTTTACTTTCATGAGAGGTATCCGAATCCCGGCACTGGCCACGGCCATCCTTGCTGCTCTCATGCTGTCGGCGACGCTCCTGTCGCCGGCTTCTGCCGCTCCGTCCATCAGCGTCCGACCGCTCCCGCTGCCCATGGGAGAGCCGCCCACGGTCCCCTACATCGCGGGCTCCGCGGGTGACTACGACGTCGTCGACGGTGACACGAGGATCTCGATCCCGATGTCCGGATCCGGGCACGCCAACCTTCTCGGCGCCTCCGGCAACGGCTATCTGGTGCGCGTCTTCCCTGAGCACCGCATCGTGCGCGTGGAACCGGGGAAGGCGCCGAAGGTGCTCATCGACCTGGGCCTGTCCGAAGACGCGAGGCTCTCCTCCAACGGCCGCTACCTGCTGGTGCTGACCTACCCGAATGACAACGCCGTGGCACGGGTCCTGGACGCCACGACGGGGCGTCAGGTGAGCGCTCACGGGTTCCGGGTCCGCTCTCGGGTGATTCCCCTCGACGTACGCGGGACGACGGTCCTGGTCGGCGCCCACTCACCCGCCCGTACCCTCACCTGGAACTGGAGCACCGGAGCGATCGTCACGATCGCGAACCGGACGGCGTACGTCGCTTCCTACGCCACCGATCGGCTGGCGACCTACGACAGCTTCTCGGGGCAGCCGGAGTGCACGTACGTCTCGAAGATCTCCACGCCCGGCGCCACGACCTGGCGCACGTGCTCCGAGAAGGTCGTCTCCTTCTCCCCCGACGGCGCTCGGATCGCCACCGCGCAGAACGACGGCGGCGCCGAGCACGTCATGCGCCGCAGCATCAACGGCACCCTGCTGACCCGTTACACCAACATGAACGGAGTCTGGGTAGGACCTTGGGAGACCAGTTCCCGGATCCTGCTGCAGTCCTATCCCAACGACCGTACGACCTCCTGGCTGGTCCGCTGCGAGGCCTCGGTCTGCGAGCGCGCCGCCAAGGGACACATCGAGGACCTCCGATGAAGACGACACTCATCCGCGTGCTGGCAGGGACCGCCCTGGCCGCCACCACACTCTCGCTGCTCATGTCGCCGGCATCCGCCGCTCCGACCGTCGACGTACGTCCCCTGCCCCTGCCCGTCGGCGAGAGACCGACCGTTCCCTACCTGCACCGGCCCGCGGACACGTCGGTGTCGGTGGTCGACCCGGCGACCGGCATGAAGACGCCGGTCGAGCTGGTCGGCGACGACCTCGACCGGTTCGAGCTGCTCGGCCGTTCCGGGAAGGGGTTCGTGCTGCGGGTCACCAACCGCAACATCGACGACATCGTCCGGGTGCAGCTCGATGTCCCGCAGAAGACCCTGAAGTCCATGTACTACGCGGACAGGGCCAGGCTGTCGGCCGACGGCCGCTACCTGCTCAACACCGCCACGTTGACCAGCGGCGGGATCCAGGCCCAGATACGCAGCGCCAGCACCGGCGCCGTCGTCGCCCGGCACACCTTCAAGGCGTCCACCAGGCCCGACCCCATCGACGTGAGCGGCACCCGGGTGCTCCTCGGCGGCTTCGGTACTCCGCGCACGATGATCTGGGACTGGCAGTCCGGCACGATCAAGACGATCGCTTCCCGGGCAGCGTACGCGGGCAGCTTCGCATCCAACCGTCTGGCGACGTACACGAAGGACCCCTCGAACCTGGACGCCTGCTCGGTGGTCTCCACCGTCTCCGCCCCCGGCACCACGCTGTGGCGGGGCTGCCTCGAGGCGGTGGCGTCGTTCTCGCCCGACGGGGCCCGGTTCGCGACCAACGCGATCGAGCACGAGAACCATGCGGACGTGGTCCGCCGCCGCAGCCTCCGGGGCACGCTGCTGACCACCTACCGCAACCCGAACGGGGTGTGGATGTACGCCTGGGAGACCAACACCCGCGTCCTGATGAGCTCTGCCGCCACCCGTGAGTCCTGGCTGGTGCGCTGCGAGGTCGCGGACTGCGAGCGAGCCTGGAGGTCCTACAGCTGAAACTCAGAACATGATGGTGGAGAAGCGGGCCGTCTCAAGGAAGCCGGCCCGCTCGTAGGCACGACGCGCGGGAGCGTTCCACTCGTTGACGTAGAGAGAGACGCGTGGGGCGATCTCGCTGCGGACGATGTCGCAGACCGCGGCCATCCCGCGGGCGGCGAGGCCCTCGCCGCGGCGGTGCTCGGGCACCCAGACCCCCTGGATCTGGGCGGCCTCGGGGGTCGCGCAGGCGACCTCGGCCTTGAAGACGACCTCGCCGTCCTCGATCCGGGCAAAAGACCACCCGCGCGAGATCAGCTGGAGCACCCGGGCACGGTAGAGGTCGCGGCCGCCGCCGGTCTCCGGCGAGATCCCGACCTCTTCGGTGTACATCGCCACGCACGCCGGATAGAGAGCGTCCATGTCGGCGCGGACGGTGCGGCGCACGAACGGGTCCGGATCGACCATGCTCTGCAGCTGCTGCTCGAGATGAGGCTGCTCCCAGCGCTGGTCGCGCGGTGTGCCCCAAGACTCGCCGATCGATCCCCACAGCGCCCGCACCGCGGGCTGGCGCCCGACGATCGTCGAGACGGTGCGGATGCGGCTGCGGGCCCGCTCCCCGAAGGCGTACGCGTCCTCCTCGGTGGCCTGGATGGGGACCAGGTTGGCGCCGACGTGACAGGCCGCGACCAGGTCGCCGCCGTCCCAGCGGCCCCAGATCTCACCGCCGAGCCAGCGCGGCTCGAGGTTGGTGGTGCGCGCCCGGTATTCCGCGAACACGTTCACCACCGGATCCTGTGCGGTCAGGTCGAGGAACGCGCTGAGATCACCCGCATGCAGCGGGCGGATCCCCTGGCGCGTCGTCAACATGTCACCGAGCCTAGGGCCAATCCGGTCGTACGTCGCCCTACGGCTCGCGGACCGGATCAGGCGCCGCTGTCGAAGGCGGCTTGGATCTGCGTCATCCGCTCCCGAAGCACCGTCTTCCGCTCGGCTTGGGCCATGCCTACGGTATCGCCCCACAGCGCCCGGCCCGCCATGACGCCGCTGGCCCCCAAGGCCTGTGCGTCGACGAGCCGCTCCCGGAACTCGCCCCAGGACATCCCATCAGACCTAGCGACCCACCGTCGAGGAGGAACCCCACTCATCCGCAACGCATCCGTCGTCGCCTGGTCCGGCGCCAGCTTGAGATAGACGTCGCGTGAGGTGAAGTCGGTCAGCCTGGACAGCATCGCCAGGCACTGCGGCTCCCGACAGTACGGCTCGATGAACACGAAGCCATAGGTATGGACCTTCGCCAGTACAACCGCGGCTGCGGCAGCACATCCCATCGGAAGGTGAGTGAAGCCGATCTTGATGGCCGAGGTCGGCTTCGAGGGCACCGGGAGCGCGCGAAGGTCGGCGGTGGACCTGACGTCTGCCATGCCCACACAGGTCGGAACAACCCGCGCTTCATTGGCTCTCTCCTGCGATACGACCAATCCCCACTGCGGCATGTCCAACACCAAAGGGAGCACCTCAGGTCGAATGTCGACACCGCTGACGCTCGTGAACAGGCGAGTGTCAGCGTGATCGATGGCGATCCACAACGAGGTCATCTGCATCAAGTCCTGAAGGAACTCCTCGGCTCGACGTAAGCCTCGAGGACGCGCACAAAGTATCAGACAAGACGCGCCGTATCTCACATGCTCACGGCGAATAGCGCATCGTTTCCAGTCCTGAAACGTGTCCGTAATTCCACCCCCTACCGGCGCCGCGACCGGGCATACTGAAATGCCAGCAATCGCCGAGGTCGCCCGTGGAATACACCGCCAGTGCCTTCAATGAAGAGTTCCGCGCCTGGGTCAGGGGCGTCACCGGCAGCTCAGTGGGCGAGTTGCCCGGGCACTCCAAGTCGATCAACTACAAGATGACCTCCGCCGACAATCTGCTGGTGCTACCGGTCCTTCGCCAAAAGGTCGAGGCCTGTGCCCCGAAAAACTTGGCCGGTGAGGCGCGAGACGCCTGGGTCAGGCGTGAGTTGGACGACTGGGAGGTCAAATGGCGGCTGGCCGAGAGGTCATCGAGAAGCCAGACGCGCAGTGTCGAAGCGACCAGCCGTCCAAAGTCGAACCACCTCAGCCTGCCGCGAGCAAGGGTCACTCACCTACAGCCCCCAGGCAAGACCGAGAGTCCGCTGGCCGCAGTGCTGGACGATTGGCTCTCGAGGACCTGGTCGAACCTGATGTTCATCAGCGGGTCATCCGGATCGGGCAAGACGACGGAGATCCGCCTGTGGATGGCGCAACAAGGAGCCGCCCACTATCTGACCCTGCTCGATGGACCGATCGTCGGACGACTCCGGTCGGTCCCCCAGACGCAGGACAATGTCATCGTCATCGACGATTTCGACCCGTTCCCGTCCCTCGCCAACGGAGGCAAGCCGGACCTGAGCAAGCTGCGCAGCCTCTTCGCCGCCAACTACCGGTGCATCGTCTTGAGCAGGCGCAATCCGAAGGCGGAACTGGACAACCTCGCCCAGCAGCTTCGAGACACCGACCGGCTCGACAGGATCGGCGCAAAGGCGCCGGAGGTCGTCCTGGTCAGGCCTTTGACCCAAGGGGCACTCAGGAAGTTCGGCCAGGAACGCAAGGACGCCGAACTCATTCGCCTTGCCGATGTGATCCCGCAGGCATTGAGCGACGAGCTGGCCAGCCCTATGGTCCTGCGGCAGCTGTCCATGCGGTTGGACAAAGACGCATCCGTGCCGAAGACACGGTGGGAGGCGTACTCCGTCTACCTGTCCTATCTGACCAAAACCACGTCAGACGACGGCTCCCACATCCCGCCCCAGTGCAGGCACCGGATCTACCAAGACATAGCGTGGAGCATCTGCACCAGCCCGAACGAAGTTGATCCCCTTCGACCGCTCTCCATCCCCACCACGCAGGTCGGCACGACCATCATGGCGCAGGTTCGCGAGGAACCGAATGTTCCGCATCCTGACGACCTCGAGCCTCGCGAGTGGACTACCGACTTTCTTCGCTTGGACGAGATCTTCAGGACTCTGACCGGAACACTCGACAAGCGCGGCGCAGCCAGATTCACGCACCAGAGCTACTACGAGTTCTTCGTCGCTGCCGCCATCACCGCGCGGCTTCGACAGCCCGAGACACTTGACCTCAAGGCGGCAGGGGTGGCTGAAGCGATCATGGACTCGCCCGTCATGACGTTTCTGAAACCAAGTCTGTCCGAGACGGACCATCAGACCCTCGAGGGCTTCTGCGCCGTCACAACACTGCCATGGCTCGACAGGCTCCTGTACCTGTACCTGCTGGAGGAGCGTCCAGGATTCAGAGACCTGCTGGCTCGGGCGCCAGCTGACTACTGGGCACATCTCGAGTCCGCGCGCCAACCCTTCGACTCCCGTTTCCTCCAGAATGCCATCCTCTACCAGCGCGTCGTCGCCGAGCGCGCGACGGCCTGGGAGTACGTCAGACGTCTGAGAGCCGATGAGAAGAAACCCAACCGCGCGCAGAGGGAACAGGCACTCGCCTTCGAACGTGACGTCCAGGGATCGTCCGCCGAGATCTCAGCGTCACTGGTCGCACGACTGACGAACCCCGAACTGAAAGCGGCAATACCGATCACGGTCTTCCGCCTCGGTCAGATGGGCGACGAGAGCTGTATTTCGGTGCTCAAGGACCTCCGTCGCGGCGACCGACGGCTGGACGACGCCGTGCGGCGTGCCGTCGCGGGTATCGAGCGCCGACAGGCTCAGTCAGTACTCGCCGCCGTCCGCGACGATACATTGCCCGTTGATGGCGCTGGCGACGTCAGAGGCTAGGAAGACACAAACTTTCGCGACGGCATCGGCGGTCACGAACCGGTGTCCGGGGATGCGTGCGGCCCGGTAGGAGATGTACTGATCGACAGTGACACCCTCCTTGCGAGCGTGCTTGACGAAGATCTGCCGCGACGACTCGCTCCACATCGGGCCTGGTGCGACGACGTTGGCCCGGACGATGCCCTCCTCCTCCTGCGCGATCGCCTGGGCGAGCCCGGTCAGCGCGTGCTTGGACACGCCATAGGCAGCCCGTCGTGACGGCGTACGGATCCCGAAGACCGAGCTGACCAGGACGACCGCGCCGGACCGGGCGGCCCGCAGCTTGGGCAGCGCGAGCGAGGCCGTGCGCCACGCCGAGGTCAGGTTGAGGTCGAGGGTCAGCTGCCACTCGGCCTGGTCGATCTCGGCGACGGTGTCGGGGCTGGGGTTGATGCCGGAGCAGTTGATGAGCCCCGACAGCGTCTCGAACCCGGCGAGCGTCTCGGCCAGGGCATCCACGCCGTCGTCGGTGGTCAGGTCAGCCTCCACCCGTGCGAGGGCACCGGTCTCGTCGGCCAGGTAGGCCAGCTCGGTGGTGCGGCTGTAGCCATGCACGATCACCGGCGTGCCGTCGGCACTGAGCCTGCGGGCAACTGCACTGCCGAGGTCGCCTGTGGCTCCGAGGACAAGCACCGGTGGCCGAGACTGCGCGCCCGGCGACTCAGGCAGTGTGCTCATGGCGCTCCTTGATCCGTTGGATCGCCGTCCTCACCACGACCTCGTGGGTGGGCGGCAGACCAGTGAGAGCTTCGAGATGGCTCAGGCAAGTGATATCACCCATTTGCCCGAGCCGATATGCGGTTATCGGAATCGCCGGCGCGAGAACCGGATGCTGCAGCCGTCGGATCAGAGCCCCGGTGATGTCGGTGTCCATACGGAGCGCGTCGCGCTCCCGACCGACGGTGCGTGGATCCTCCTCACGGTCCAGGATCCGCAGGTAGCCGTCGACCGGCACCCGGCCGCGCAGGATCAGCTGGAACATCGCCGCCTTCCGCAGGAACAGCGACTGGAACGCCTCCAGCACGAACTCGAGCTCGTCCCAGTAGCGCTGCGGCGCCTGGTCGAGGAGGTCGCCGTAGTCCTCCCGCTCCTCGGTCAGATACAGGCAGATCAGCCGGTCCATCCAGGACAGGCTCTCGCGTACGCTCAGCCGGGCCACCGCGTCGAGGTCACCGGGCTGGAACCCGGCCTTGAGGAAGGTCATCACCATCCCGCCGAGGTGCATGTGGACGAAGCGGGCGCCGTCGAGCGCCATCGCGCGGCCGTCGCGTAGCCGGTCCCGGATGCTCTCGGCGACGAAGTACCGATAGAAGGTCTCGTGGGCGAACTCCGCCGACTCCACCGAGTCCCTGGTCCGGCCGGTCACTCCGAAGGCCTCGGAGTGATCGAGCAGATCGGCGATCCACTCGTACGTCAGGAAGTCACGCTGCCTGGTGATGTCGAGGTCACGCTGCAGGTTGGCGAAGAGCCACTCCGAGACGCGCGGGACCGGGATCAGGTCCTGCTCCTGCGAGCCCGGCTCATCCATCCCGGTGAACAGGTCCCACGCGATGTCGCGGTAGGTCTGGAACCGCACCCGACTGGGGATGCGGGAGCTCTTCCGGTCCCAGGGCTGACCGCAGATGTGCTTGAGGTGGACGGTGTAGCCGTCCCACAGCGTCCGGGGAGCCGGAGCGCCCTCCTCGATGGAGGCGTAGAGCTGCTTGAGGACCATCGGCGTCGCCGGAAAGAACCCACCGCCCCGCTCCATCTCCGCTGCCAGGTTGCGCAGCTTCTCGTCGCCGCCGCGCTCCTCGCCGAGGGCGCGGACCTCGACCGGGGAGATCGGCTCGACGCGTACGACCATCGGGTCCTCGACGCCGAGGTCCTCCAGCCGGGCCGCACTGCGCAGCTGCTCGGCGAGCTCGTCGCGCTCGGTCTGCAGGTTGCGTTTGCTGATCACCACGAACCGTCCACCCCGGCCGAACGCCGAGCGCAGCTCGCTCAGGTCGGGCCGGGTGACGCCGTGCTCTTCGGCGCTGGAGGAGATCAGGTCGAAGTCGTCGATGACGATCGGCGAGCGGTCCTCGCCGACCATGTCGCCGTAGTCGACCGCACCGTCACGCAGGCTGATGTAGCGCACCTGCTGCTTCGAGGCGGTCCACTCCCTGGCCTCGATCGTCTTCCCCGAGCCCGAGGGTCCGGTGAGGAAGAACAGGTTGGACTCGGTATTGTCGAGCCACCGGCCGAGGGCCTCGACGAGCGGGATCGTGGCCTGCTCGGTCGTCAGCCCGCTCAGCGCCGCCACCCGAGCCCGCGGGAAGGTCAGCCGGGAACCGGTGGCGGGCACCGGTGCCGCCGTCGTCGCTGGGCCCAGCACAGGCACGGCCACCGCGGTGTCCTCGCCACGCCAGGCGTACGCCTTCCACCACTTCGCCTGCCAGATGCCTGTGTTCTTCCGGATCCACTCACCCCGATGGGCCGGGTCCAGGGTGCGCGGCACAGCGCCGCCGACCACGCGGATGAGCTCGTCGAGCGGCATCAGCTTCGAGCCGGACGTACGCCGGTAGAAGGTGCTCCGGGCCATGGCCACACCGGCGCCGCCGTCAGCTTTTCCGGTCACCTGGCGGACCCAGGCGCGCAAATCGCCGTTGAACTGCTCGGGTGAGAGAGATTCGTCGGTCATTTCCCCTCGCCGAGTCGTCGCGAACGCGGTTGAGAGTATCTCGCAGGCGTCCCAATTCTGTCCCAGAAACGTCCCAACTGACCAGGGACTGTCTTTACTTCGTCTCCACTCCCACCCGGCTACTGGCGAGTTGGATGTGGCGTCCGCCACCTTGGAGATGTCCCGATCAGGGACAGCGCCGGCCCCACCTTCGGGCCCCACCGCTGAAGGAGATGATGACCATGAGGAACCACAAGTTCAGCATCGCCACCTTCGCCGTCACGCTTCTTGTCGTGTTCGGCTTCAACCAGCTGCTCAGCGCCGAGCCGCCCACGTGCCAGGCAGCCGCCGGCACCTCGTCCGTGTCCGTCGTCCTCACGGAAGGAGTGCTGTCATGAACAGCTTCATGCGCCCCGGCGAAACCGTCCGGGCCCGCGGCGGCACCCGCTCCGGAAAGCGCGGTGTCGTCGTCGCCACCGCCGCAGGCCGCACCAAGGTCCGCTTCAACGGCAGCAGCGGCACCCGCTGGGTGCGCACCGGCAACCTGAGGTCCACCGGCAGCGGCTCGCTGTCCTGGATCCTCCCGGTCAAGGCCGCACTCGTCCTGTTCCTGGTCGTACCGGGCCTCCGGTTCGTCGTCGTCCACCTGTGGACCCACGGCGGACTCGACGGCTTCGCCACGGCCCTCGGCAACCAGATGGGCCAGGCCGCCCTCGCCTGGGGCCACCTGGTCACCACGGACCCGCTCGGAGCACTGCTCCACCTCGGGTTCCTCGGCGTGGTCTCCAGGCTGATGCACTGGTGAGACCACAACACCTTCGAGGCGTACGCAGGGGGACGTCTCGGAGCAGAAGACGGAAGCCCGGTCCGAGTGAGGACCGGGCTTCCTGCGTACGTGGGCGGCGATCCGACGACTTCTCCCGAAACGGATGCTCGGTCAAGACCACGACGATAGATTTGCTGGACTCCAGCGGGACTGGATCAGGACGGATCCGGGACCCACACGTGAAGAGGCGGCTTCAGGGGAGGACGAGATGGCCCTCGAACCTGACGACAGTCCAGCCGCCCTCAATCGAGACCTCCGCATCTGGGTCAAGAACTGGACCGGCAAGGGCATCGGCCAGGTGGCGCTCGGCGCGAACATCAGCAACAGCCGTGCGTACGCGGCCACCGCCAACACCAACCTCGTCCCCCGCGACCTCCTCCTCGCCATCGTGCGCGCCGCTGTGCCCATCACTTACGACAGCGAGCAACGCACCGACTGGATCCGGCAATGGAGTCGGGAGTGGGAGCGGCGATGGGAGCGCGCAGAAGCAACTACTCGCGGCGAGCGTCCCCGGGATCTCCAACCGGACCCGGCGATTCAACAGATAGCCGAACCGCCGGCTCGTCCCAATCGGGCGGTGCGGCTGGATCCAAGACTGGCCATGCCTGCGCTCGATCGCATCACGGACGTGACGGTGCGGGCGATCACGTCCGAGTACGTCTTCGTCACACAAGATCCGCTTCTTGTCGGATACCACAAGCGCAGCCCCATCACCGTCTACATCGACCTCCACTCCGCGTCATGCTCATCTCACCATCGCGAGAGCCTCGCCCAGTTCTTGGCACGCAGGGTTCGCCGGAAGCTCGGAGGGCTTGACCCCGACAGAACCGTGATCGCAACGGCTCGAGAGGGCAACATTCTCGTCGGCAACCGAGTCGCCGAGCTCTGCGGCGTACCTTTCCTCATGGTTCGCACGACCTCTCGTCCGCCGCGATTCGGCTACGCGGTAGAACGCACCTTCGGCGACGAGATCGACGTTGCTATCAACAACGGGGTCGAGGCCATCATCGTCGACGACATTGTCATGGGTTCTCTGAATTCGAAGGTCGCCAAGCTCTTGCGCGTGCACGAGGGCATTGCCACACGCAACTGTTTCAGCATTTTCGAGCGCGCAGATCTGAGCGTCCAGGACCGGCTCGCGGATGCGGATCTCGTCTTGGACTCTGCGTTCACGATCGACGACGATCTCGTCGCAGATCTCAAGCGTCGGGCCGAAGGTTGAGAAACGTGTCAAAATCGGGAACGTCATTACCCAGAGATGAGCGAGTTCATCTGCAAAGATGCGGCAGTGACCGATGTCGAGATGGTCGTCAATTTGCATGTCACAGAACGTTGCAACTACCAGTGCACGTACTGTTTCGGCAAGTGGCTCCCGCTAGAGGGATTTACCAAAGACGAGACCGCTTGGGCCGAGACCGCGACTGCTCATAGCATCATGTCGGAGCTCGCTGCCCGGTTCCGCAGAGACAGAAGCGAAGGCAGCCCCCTGCGATTCAACTTCGTGGGAGGCGAACCTGCGCTGCTTCCAAACGTCGCCGATCTGATCGAGTACGCGCGTCACGACTTGCAGGCCCGCGCCTCGTACGTCACCAACGGGCTCATGCTTCAAAGATTCACCCCCGAGTGGACCGTCGAGAACGTCGCAATTGTCGGGGTCAGCATCGATTCCTCCATCTCGACGACAAACCTCGAGATCGGACGCGCGACACGCAGCGGCATGGCCTTCGACCTCGGCAAGGTGGCCGACCAGATTGCTGGCATCCGCGAGGCGGCGGATCGCATGAAGGTTGCCCCGCCGGAGATCAAGGTGAACACCGTCGTCAGCGCGTTGAACGTCGGGGAGGACTTCGAGAATGTCCTCACATCAGTCCGCCCGGATCGCTGGAAAATCCTGAAGATGCTGCCGGTCTACTCATCAGAGACAGCCGTCAGCGACGAGGCATTCAGGGAGTTCGCGCGGCAGTACGAGGCATTCGTGGACAATCGCTCAGGCCTCACGGGCGTGGTCATCACCACGGAGGACAACGACGAGATGACCGGCTCCTACGCAATGGTCGACCCACTCGCCCGGTTCTTTTGGTACGACGAGGTACCCGAGAACGGCTACGGCTACTCCGAGCCGATGACCGAGGTTTCCGTGGACGAGGCGTGGAACGCCGTGCCCTGGGACCAACAGAAATTCGACTTGCGCTACACCGAACTCATGGGCGACATGAGCAGGCCCTAGACCGGAGCCCGTCCCGCATACCGCCAAGATTCATGCAGTTTCTGTCCGACAACCGTCCTGCGAGCGTCCTGATTCGGGCGCGGTTGTCTTGATCTGATCCTCTCTTCGGCTCTCACGCTACCGCCGCGGCCGCAGTTGGCATCACCCTGGAGACGTCTCCTTTCGAGACGGTGTCGAAACCACCAGGGGGAGGGATCAGCGATGAACCACAAGTCCAGTTTCGTCGTGTTCGCCGTCACGCTCATCATCGTGTTCGGCTTCAGTCAGCTGCTCAGCGCCGAGCGGCACTCGTGCAAGACCATCATCACCGCGTACGCCGCCACCGACCTTACGGAGGTGGAGTAGCCGATGATCAGCAGACGAGCTCGGCCCGGCGACATCGTCCGGGCCCGGCGCACGATCCATCTGAGCCTCGGCGACCGACTCGCCGGGCGAGGAGTCCGGACCGGCAGGCGGGGCGTGGTGATCGCGACCACCGGTCGTAGGGCCAAGGTGACGTTCGATGCCCGCCACGGTGGCAGCGGATGGGTGTCCACCCGCAGCGTGGGGGTGGCCCGGCGTTTCGCAGAACCGGTTCCGTGGATCGTTCCGGTCAAGGCTGCGCTGGTCGTGTTCCTCGGTGCTCCGACACTCGGGTTCGTCGTGGCGTACGCCTGGGAGAACCGTGCCTTCGACGGGCTCCCCCACGCAGTCGGAGTCCGCATGGGCGAAGGAGCACTGGCGTGGGGCGAGTTGGCGGCACGCGATCCAGGCAGTGCAGCTATCCACCTCGGGTTCCTCAGCCTGGTCGCCTTGCTGATGAAGTGGTGAGGACTCGCAGCACAGTTGAGGGGGTGTGCTGCGAAAGGAGCGGCCCGGTCCGACCATGGCGGACCGGGCCCTTCTGCCTGGGGAAGCCGACCGAGGTAACTCGGTGAGCTCGCACTCACCTCGTGGAACTCCACGAAGGAAGCGAGTGTTCACCGAGTTACCTCGGTGAACATCCACCCACCTCAGCCGCTGACCGACACCTGAGCGCCGGCGCCCTCGACAGGCTCCATGCCCTCGGCGATCTTCATCGCCTCCTCGATGAGCGTCTCGACGATGGCGGCCTCGGGGACGGTCTTGATGACCTCGCCCTTGACGAAGATCTGGCCCTTGCCGTTGCCGGAGGCGACGCCGAGGTCGGCCTCGCGGGCCTCGCCGGGGCCGTTGACGACGCAGCCCATGACCGCGACGCGCAGCGGGACCTCGAGGCCGTCGAGGCCGGCGGTGACCTGCTCGGCGAGCGTGTAGACGTCGACCTGGGCGCGGCCACAGGAGGGGCAGGAGACGATCTCGAGGCGGCGCGGCTTGAGGTTGAGCGACTCCAGGATCTGGATGCCGACCTTGACCTCCTCGACCGGCGGCGCGGAGAGCGAGACCCGGATGGTGTCGCCGATGCCCTGGCTGAGCAGGTGGCCGAAGGCGACCGCCGACTTGATCGTGCCCTGGAAGGCCGGTCCGGCCTCGGTGACACCGAGATGGAGCGGCCAGTCACCGGCCTCGGCGAGCAGCTCGTAGGCGCGCACCATCACGACCGGGTCGTTGTGCTTGACCGAGATCTTGAAGTCGTTGAAGCCGTGCTCCTCGAACAGCGAGGCCTCCCAGATCGCCGACTCGACCAGCGCCTCGGGGGTGGCCTTGCCGTACTTCTCCAGCAGCCGCTTGTCGAGCGAGCCCGCGTTGACGCCGATCCGGATCGAGGTGCCGTGGTCCTTGGCGGCCGCGGCGATCTCCTTGACCTGGTCGTCGAACTTGCGGATGTTGCCCGGGTTGACCCGGACCGCCGCGCAGCCGGCCTCGATGGCGGCGAAGACGTACTTCGGCTGGAAGTGGATGTCGGCGATCACCGGGATCTGCGACTTCTTCGCGATCGCCGGCAGCGCGTCGGCGTCGTCCTGGCTCGGGCACGCGACCCGGACGATGTCACAGCCCGAGGCGGTGAGCTCGGCGATCTGCTGCAGGGTCGAGTTGACGTCGGAGGTGAGCGTTGTCGTCATCGACTGCACGGAGATGGGGCTCTCGCTGCCCACGCCCACCGAGCCGACCTTGATCTGGCGGGTCTTGCGGCGAGGGGCGAGCACCGGGGCGGGAGCCTCCGGCATACCGAGGGGGATCGACGTCATGTCTACCAATCTTACGTGCGGGTCAGGCCTGGAGATGAAGCGGGACGACGAGGTCGGCGACGATCAGGACAACACCCATCACCAGGAGCGCCGAGGCCACCACGTACGCCACCGGCAGCAGCTTCGCCGGGTCGGCATGTCCCGGGTCGGGCCGCCGGAAGACCTTGGCGAAGGCGCGTCGGATGCCCTCCCACAGTGCCGTCGCGATGTGACCGCCGTCGAGGGGCAGGAGCGGGACGAAGTTGAAGATGCCGATGAACAGGTTGAAGCCACCGACCAGGAACGCGAAGCTGGCGACCTTCTCGCCGACGTCGAGGCCATCGTGGGCGGCGATCTCGCCGGCGATGCGGCCGCCGCCGACGATGCTGACCGGACTGTCGGCCGAGCGCTCCTCGACACCGACGATCGCGAGCGCGACGTGCCAGACCTTGACCGGCAGCCTCAGCAGCGAGTGGACGGCGTTCTCGGCCATCGCACCCATCTCCTTGAGCGCGTAGACCGGCCCCTCCTTGGTCGTGACCACGTGCGAGGTGGGAGACATCCCGAAGAAGCCGACCTTCGCGGTCTCCGGGTCAGCACTGGTGTCGTCGACATCCTTGACCCGCTCCTGCACGACGGTCTGGGTGCTCAGCGTCATCTGCTCGCCGTCGCGCTCGATCACGATGGTGGCGTCGCCGTCCATGTTGTCGCGGATCAGCTCCTGGGCCACGGCCCACGAGGTCAGCTCGGTGCCGTTGAACGAGATCAGCTCGTCGCCGGGCTTCAGGCCGGCGTCGGCGGCGGGGGTCGGCTTGTCGCTCGCGCGGCACTCGCGGCCCTGGTCCTCCCAGGTCAGCAGGCACTCCTGCAGGCTCGACACGACCGGATGCCCCTCGTCGACGACGTTCTCGTGGACTCCGTAGATCCCGAAGACGCCCCAGAACACGAAGAACGCGATCGCGATGTTCACCGTGGGCCCGCCGGCCATCACGATGACCTTCTTCCACCAGGCCATCTTGTAGAAGAGCCGCGGCTCGTCCTCGGGACGGATCAGCTCCCACTCGGCCGAGCGCGCGTCGCTGATCAGCTGGGTGAACATGCCGGTGTTGGACTTGCGCACCTTGAGCGCACCGTCCTCGGTGCGCTCCCCCAGCTGGTCGGCACCGGGCGGCAGCATCCCGAGGATCTTCACGTAGCCACCGAGCGGGATCGCCTTGAGGCCGTACTCGGTCTCGCCGACCTGCTTGGACCACACCGTCGGCCCGAAGCCGATGAAGTACTGGGTCACCTTCCCGCCGAACGCCTTCGCCGGGATCATGTGTCCGAGCTCGTGGAGCCCGATCGAGACCAGGATCGCGACGACGAAGCCGATCACGGCCAGCGTGTAGAGCAGGACACTCATTGACGGGACTCCAGGATCCGAGTGGTCTCTTCGCGCGCCCAGGCGTCGGCGGCGAGCACGTCCTCGATCGAGAGGGTGCTTTCAGAGCGTACGCCGTGGTGGGCTGCCAACACCTCCGCAATCGTGTCCACGATGCCGGTGAACGGGATCCGTCCCTCGTGGAAGGCGTCCACGCACACCTCGTTGGCCGCGTTGTAGACAGCGGGGTGGGTGCCGGCGCGGGTGCCGGCCTCACGGGCCAGCCGCACCGCGGGGAAAGCGATGTCGTCGAGCGGCTCGAAGCGCCAGTCGGCGGCCTTGGTCCAGTCGATCGGGGTCTCGGCGTCCGCTACCCGCTCGGGCCAGGCCATCCCCATCGAGATCGGCACCAGCATCGTCGGCAGCCCGAGCTGGGCCACCACCGCGCCGTCGGTGAACTCGACCATCGAGTGGATGTACTGCTGCGGGTGGACGACGACGTCGATCCGGTCGAAGGGTACGTCGAAGAGCAGGTGTGCCTCGATGACCTCGAGTCCCTTGTTGACCAGGGTGGCCGAGTTGGTCGTGATCACCCGGCCCATCGCGAAGTTGGGGTGCTTGAGCGCCTGCGCCGGGGTGACCTCGGCGAGCTCGTCGCGGGAGCGGCCACGGAACGGGCCGCCGGAGGCGGTCAGCACCAGCTTGCGCACCTCGTCGGCACGACCGGCGCGCAGCGACTGCGCGATCGCGGAGTGCTCGGAGTCGACCGGGACGATCTGCCCCTCGCCCGCGATGCGTTTGACCAGTGGGCCCCCGATGATCAGCGACTCCTTGTTGGCCAGGGCGAGCGTGTTGCCCGCCTCCAGTGCGGCCAGCGTCGGGCGGAGCCCGACGGCGCCGGTGATCCCGTTGAGCACCACGTCGGCGGGCTGGGCGGCGGCCTCGACCGAGGCCTCCTCCCCCAACCCGGAGAACCTCGGCGCGAACTCGGCCACCTGCGCCTCGAACAGCTCCTTGTTGGCCCCACCCGCGGTCAGCCCCACGACCCGGAACCGGTCCGGGTTGGCCCGCACCAGGTCGAGGGCCTGGGTGCCGATGGACCCGGTCGAGCCGAGGATCACCACGTCGCGTGGTCGCTGATCGTTCACCTGCCCATCCTCCCAGCAGAGGCTGAGAGGGCGCCAAACGGCCAGGCCTCGTCAGGCACGCCTCGGCCCGAAAGGGTCAGAAATAGCAGCAGCCCCGGACTCCCCCACGGGTCCAGGGCTGTGCATGAAACGTTTTGCAACGTCTGCCCACAATTAAGCCACAAAGATGCACGTAAAGGCAAATCCCGAAACGGGCATCCCAGTTAAATTCGCATCAGATCAGCGGATCGAGGATGGCCCCGAGCCGCGGCGTGACGTGACGGACCCAGGACTCGGTCAGGTGCGAGTCGTCGTAGTAGGTGACCTTCTCCCCCACGACCAGCGGGCAGCGGTCTTCGGCACACACGAATCGCTGGGTGTCGACGTACGCGGCCTCGGTGCCTTCCAGCGCCGTCTCGGTGAGCTCGTTGCTGCTGGTCTCGCGCGAGTCCTGGTCGCTGAGGCAGGAGCGCTGGTCGGCCTCGGGGTCGCTGAGGCAGTCGGCAGGATTCTGGTCGACCTTGGGCACGTCGCCGAGGACGACGACCTTGCGGGAGATCTCCCGGTATGCCTTCACCGTGGTGCGCACCGCCCGGGACCACTGCTCGTCGCGGTCCATCCCGTCGTACGTCTTCGGCATGAAGAGCTGACCGCGAGCCGTCGAGACGATCGTGTCGGGGTCGAGGCGCTCGAGGTGGTCCGCGGACCAGTCGCGGAAGTCGTCGCACTCGGCCTGGGTCATCTTCTTGCCGCGGTGCTGGACCGGGTAGGGAGCGCAGCCGACCTTCACGACAGGCACCACCCGGAAGCCGTTCTCCTTGCCGAGGTCGTCGAAGGCGGTCAGCCACATGCCGGCATGGGAGTCGCCGACGACGGC
This sequence comes from Nocardioides sp. NPDC057577, assembly GCF_042801335.1. NCBI lineage: Bacteria > Bacillati > Actinomycetota > Actinomycetes > Propionibacteriales > Nocardioidaceae > Nocardioides > Nocardioides sp. NPDC057577. The sequence continues at coordinate 28,844 of NZ_JBHVGB010000027.1, forward strand.
GACGGTCTTCTTCGCATCGGTGTCGCCGAGGGTGCATTCGGCGCCGCGGGTGTCGCCGTAGTTGGCGTAGCAGTCGCCGTAGGACTTCTGCCACCGATCGTCGGTGATGTCCTCACCGAGCACGCCCGGCGGGATCGGACCACCACGGTCTGCGATCTCGAGCGCGGCACGCAGTTCGCGCTGAACCTGCGGTGGGCCGCCGGTCTCGGCGGCGGTGTCGGGGACCTCGTGGGCCGCGAACCACGCCTGCGCCTCGGCGGCCCGCTCCTTCTCGGCGTAGGCGGCATAGCCGGTGGTCAGCCAGCCGCTGCCGACCGCCAGCACGAGCGCGACCGGCCACAGGGCCAGCGCGCGCAGTCCGTGCGAGAGCACCGGCACCTGCTTGTGCTGAAACGGGAGCTCGACGAAGCGGTGGCTCAGCGCCGAGAGCATCACCGCGACAGCGACCGCGACCGTCATCTCGAGGGCGGCGTTGCCCAGGTGCAGGAGCTCAGGGGCCAGCACGATCAGCGGCCAGTGCCACAGGTAGAGGGAGTAGGAGATGTCGCCGACGTACCTCAGCGGGCGGATCGCGAGCAGCCGCGCGGTCGGGGCGTTCGCGCCCGAGGCCAGCAGCGCGACCGTGCCGAGGGTGGGTACCAGTGCCTGCCAGCCGGGGAACGGGGTGGCCTCGCTGAACAGGACGGTGGAGGCGAGGATCGCCGCGGCTCCCGCCAGGCCGGCGATGATGCTCGCAGCGCCCTTGAGCCGGCCGCCCCAGCAGGCCAGCAACGCGCCGGCGGCGAGCTCGTAGGCTCGGGCCGGGGTGGAGAAGTAGGCGGCGGTCGGGTTCTCGCCGGTGGCGTGGATCGACCACCCCAGGCTCACGACGGCGATCACCGCGGCGACGACCGTGAAGCCCTTGCGGCCGAGCCTGGGGATGAGCAGGAGGGCGAGCACCGGCCAGACCAGGTAGAACTGCTCCTCCACCGAGAGCGACCAGTAGTGCTGGAACGGCGAGGGCTCGCTGGGCTGGAAGTACTGCACGCCCTCGGCCGCGAAGTGCACGTTGGCCAGGAAGAACGCCGCCCAGGTGCCGTCGGCGGCCGCGTCCGTGAGCCGGGTGGTGGGCAGCTGCCAGGCGGCGTACGCCAGGACGACCAGGATCACGAGAGTGGCTGCCGGCAGGATCCGGCGGGCACGACGCGCGTAGAACTGCGGGATGCTGACCGTTCCCGATGTGTCGGCCTCGCGCAGCAGCAGGGTGGTGATCAGGAAGCCGGAGAGGACGAAGAAGACGTCGACGCCGACGAACCCGCCCTCGGTGTGCGGGATGCCCGCATGGGCAGCGACGACCAGGCCTACGGCAATGGCCCGGAGACCTTGGACATCTGTCCGCCATTGCTTGGCTGACATGTGGGGTGCACCTCGTGTGGGGGTCGACTGCTATCCATTGCTGGGTCCGTGACGCGGAGGTACGCGAAACGGCCCTCGATGCTTTCACGGACATGGTCTGCTCTCACATCGAGGGTCGCCGACCGACCTGTTGAATTGCTGTCCCCACTGATGTCTCAGCCTCCGATGTAGGACATCACGTGCTTGATCCGGGTGTAGTCCTCGAACCCGTAGACGGATAGGTCCTTGCCGTAGCCGGAGTGCTTGAAGCCGCCGTGGGGCATCTCGGAGATGTAGGGGATGTGGGTGTTGATCCAGACGACGCCGAAGTCGAGGCGCTTGCTGACCCGCAGCGCGGTGGCGTGGTCCTTGGTCCACACGCTGGACCCGAGGCCGTAGTCGACGTCGTTGGCACATCTGAGCGCTTCGGCCTCGTCGGCGAACCGCTGCACCGTGATCACCGGGCCGAAGATCTCGTGCTGGATCTGCTCGTCGTCCTGGCGGAGCCCGGCCAGGACCGTGGGCTGGTAGAAGTAGCCGTTCTCGCCGCCCTCGACCCGTGCCGGTGCACCTCCGGCGGCGATCGTGGCGTGGTCCGGGAGGCGGTCGACCATGCCCTTGACGCGGGCGAGCTGACCGGGGTTGTTGAGCGCGCCGACGTCGGTGTTGTCGGCGGGGAGACCGACGGTGGTGTCGCGGGCCGCCTCGGCGAGAGCCGCGACGAACTCGTCGTGGATGCCCTCCTGCACCAGCACCCGGGTCGCGGCGGTGCAGTCCTGGCCGGCGTTGAAGTAGCCCGCCGCCGCGATGCCGGCGACCGCCTTGTCGATGTCCGCGTCGTCGAAGACGATCACCGGCGCCTTGCCGCCGAGCTCGAGGTGGACGCGCTTGACGTCGGCTGCCGCAGTGGCGGCGACCTCCATGCCGGCGCGCACCGAGCCGGTGATGGCGACCATCTGCGGCGTCTTGTGCCGGATCAGCGCGCGGCCGGTGTCGCGGTCTCCAGTGACGAGGTTGAGGACACCCGGCGGCAGGAACTCCTGGGCGATCTCGGCCAGCAGCGCGGAGCTGGCCGGGGTGGTGTCGGAGGGCTTGAGCACGACCGTGTTGCCGGCGGCCAGGGCCGGGGCGATCTTCCACGACATCATCGCGAGCGGGTAGTTCCACGGCGTGACCTGCCCGATCACGCCAATCGGCTCGCGACGGATCCAGGAGGTGTGGTCCGGTAGATACTCGCCTGCGCTCTTCCCCTCCAGGGTCCGTGCGGCGCCCGCGAAGAACCGGAAGTGGTCGATCGTCGGCGGCAGCTCCTCCTCCAGGGTCAGCTGATAGGGCTTGCCGGTGTCCTTGACCTCCACCGCGGTCAGCTCCTCGGCCCGGGCCTCCATCGCGTCGGCGATCCGGAGCAGAGCCAGGCTGCGCTCCTGGGGCGTGGTCTCACCCCAGCTCTCGAAGGCCGCTGCTGCGGCGGCGTACGCCTGGTCGACGTCGGCCTGCCCCGACATCGCGGCCTGCGCGTAGACCTCGCCGGTGGCGGGGTCGACGACGTCGTACGTCGCGGCGTCGGCGGCCTCGCACAGCTCGCCGCCGATCACGTTCCTGAAGGTCTGGTCAGCCATGCGCTAGAGACTAACTCCTTCCTGTAACAGGGATGTCACAACTGAATCCGAAGTGATAATCGCACTTTGAAACGGATTCGCTTGCGAAAGCCAGATGCGGTGGGTGACCATGGAGTCATGACCGGCAACTACGAGCAGCTGCAGCGCGACGCCAAGGACCATCTCTGGATGCACTTCACGCGGCATTCGAGCTACGCAAAGACCGACGTGCCGATCATCGCCAGGGGTGAGGGCGCCTACATCTACGACATCGAGGGCAACCGCTACCTCGACGGGCTCGCGGGGCTCTTCGTCACCCAGGTCGGCCACGGGCGCGCGGAGCTCGCCGACGCAGGCGCGGAGCAGGCGAAGCAACTGGCCTTCCACCCGCTGTGGTCCTACGCGCACGAGCCGGCGATCGAGCTCGCCGCGCGGCTGGCCTCGCTCGCCCCCGGCGACCTGAACCGGGTCTTCTTCACCAACTCCGGCTCCGAGGCCGTCGAGACCGCGTGGAAGCTCGCCAAGAACTACTTCAAGCTGCGGGGAAAGCCGGGCAAGCACAAGGTCATCGGGCGCAACATCGCCTACCACGGCACCACCCACGGGGCGCTGTCGATCACCGGCCTGGCCGACATCAAGGCCCCGTTCGAACCGCTCGTGCCGAGCACCTTCCGGGTGCCGAACACCAACATCTACCGGGCCTCGGAGATCACCGGCGGCCTCATGGACGGGAGCGACCCGGAGGCTTTCGGACGCTGGTGCGCCGACCAGATCGAGGTCGTGATCCGGGCCGAGGGGCCTGACACCGTCGCCGCGGTCTTCCTGGAGCCGGTGCAGAACTCGGGCGGCTGCTTCCCGCCTCCCCCGGGCTACTTCCAGCGGGTGCGGGAGATCTGCGATGCGTACGACGTCCTGCTCGTCTCCGACGAGGTCATCTGCGCCTACGGGCGACTGGGCACGATGTTCGGCTCGGAGCGGTTCGGCTACGTGCCCGACATCATCACCTCGGCCAAGGGGCTGACCTCGGGATATGCGCCGCTGGGCGCCACGATCATCTCCGACCGGCTGATGGAGCCGTTCCTCTCCGGGGACGAGACCTTCTACCACGGCTACACGTTCGGCGGTCACCCCGTCTCCACCGCGGTGGCGATGGCCAACCTCGACCTCTTCGAGGCCGAGGATCTGCTCGGCAACGTGCGCCGCAACGAGGGGTTGTTCCTGGCGACGCTCGAGAAGCTGAAGGATCTGCCGATCGTCGGCGACGTGCGCGGCACCGGCTACTTCTACGGCATCGAACTGGTCAAGGACCGCGCGACCAAGGAGACCTTCACCGAGGAGGAGTGCGAGCGGATCCTCTACGGGTATGTCTCCAAGGCGCTGTGGTCCGAGGGCCTCTACTGCCGAGCCGACGACCGGGGCGAGCCGGTCATCCAGCTCTCCCCGCCGCTGACCGTGGGTCAGGCCGAGTTCGACGAGATGGAGCAGATCCTGCGCCGGGTGCTGGAGAAGGCCTCGACGATGCTCTGAGGGTGCTCACTGCTGGCTCAGTTGTCCTGGATGGGCGGCCACGGCGACTGCTCCTCGAGGGCGTAGGCGAGCTCGAGGAGGGTCCGCTCGTCCCCGTACGCCGCGGAGAGCTGCACCCCGATCGGCAGTCCCTCCTCGCTGAGCGCCATCGGCAGCGAGATCGCCGGCGCACCGGTGATGTTCTGCAGCGGCGTGAACGCGACGTGCCGCCGGAGCCGGTCGACCAGGTCGTCGAACGGCACGTTCGGGGAGAGGTGCCCCAGCGGCGGGGTGACGCCGGCGACGACCGGGCACAGGACCACGTCGTGGTGGTCGAAGATCGTGGCGTACGCCCCGGCGGCCCGCCGCAGGCGGGCGAGAGCACCGGGCGTGCGGCGCCAGCCGCCGGCGGTGAAGGCGCGACGCAGGCCGTCGGTGAGGCCGTCGAGGCGGCCGGTGTCGAGCGTACGGTCGATGGTCAGGCGGCCGAGGTTGCCGGCGAGGAAGGCGAGCAGGCCCCAGTAGCTGAGGAAGTCGTCGCCGAAGCGGGCGTCGATGGGGATCGGGATCGGCTCGACGCTGTGCCCCTGCTCCTCCAGGAGGGTCGCGGTGCGTTCCACGGCCGCCTTCGTCTGGGTGTCCACGACGGCGTCGGTCACCGACTCCATGATCATCGCGACGCGGAGCCGCCGTCGCGCGGGGCCCTCGACCAGCCCGAGGGGCGGCAGAGCCGGGTTTCGCCAGTGCCGCTCGAGCGCGGCATGGAAGGTCGCGGTGTCGCGGACGGTCCGCGTCACCACCCCCTCGCTGACCATGTTGATCGGCAGGGTGCGGGCGGTCTCGCCGTCGATGTGCCTCCCCCTGCTCGGCTTGAGCCCGACGAGTCCGGCGGCCGCGGCGGGGATCCGGATAGACCCGCCGCCGTCGTTGGCGTGCGCGATAGGCACCGCTCCGGCTGCGACCAGAGCCGCGGACCCGCCCGACGAAGCCCCGACGGAGTGGTCGGTGTTCCAGGGGTTGGGCGTCGGCGGGCCGCTGCGGAACTCCGTGGTCGCGTTGAGCCCGAACTCCGGCATCCGGCTCTTGCCCAGCACCGTCATCCCTGAGCTGAGGAACTGCGTGGTGTAGCGCCCGTCATGGGACGCCGCCCGTGCGGCGAACGCCTCCGAGCCATGGTTGGTCGGCATCCCGAGCAGATCGGTGTTGTCCTTGAGCAGGGTCGGCACGCCGTGGAGCAGGCCGGTGTCGGCGTCGGCGCGACGGGGCGCGTCGTAGGCCTCGTACGCCAGCGCGTGCAACTCCGGGACCACCTCTCGTAGCCGGTTGATCGCCGCTGCCTCGACCTCTGCGGCGCTCAGCACTCCCGCCCGGACGAGCCGGGCGAGCTCGACGGCGTCGTGGTCGCCGAGGGCGTCGTCGGTGAAGGCATGTACACGGTCGGGTGCGGTCATGTCGGACAGCCTTCTGGATCGGCCTCCAAAAGTCTAGAAGATCTTCCAGACTTTGTGGCGGGCCCGTGAAACACTCAGCCCATGAAGCGACGTCACGGCGACAGCGCCAGGCAGCGACGCGACGCCCTCATCCGGGCCACGATCGAGGTGGCCGCCGAGAAGGGCATGGCCGGGGTCAGCCACCGGGCCGTGACCGAGCGCGCCGGGCTACCGCTGGCCACGGTCGGCTACTTCTTCGACTCCATCACCGACCTGGCGGCCGAAGCGCTACGCACCGGCGTGGCCGAGGACGTCGCCCGGCTGCGTACCCTCGCCGACGAGCTCGCCGCGACGGGGTCGGGCACCGACGCGATGGCCGAGGCGTTCGCGGCGGCGCTGATGTCACCCCCGACCGACTCGCTCGCCTTTCTCGAGGGGTTGCTCCACGCCGCCCGCGAGCCGCAGTTCCGCCCGGTGGTCGCCGAGGCGCTCACCGCCGGCCGCGCCGTCGCGGACCGCGCCGCGACCGTGGCGGGCGCGACCCGGACCGACCCCGACTCCCTGCTCGCCCTCGTGCACGGCTACCTGCTGCACGCCCTCGCGGCGCCCGACCTGGTCGAGCCCGACGCCCTGCTGCGCGGGCTCCGTGCCCTCGTCATCGGGACGCTCGTCGAGCGCGGCGAGGTCACGCTCGCGCTCCGGCTCGCCGGCCACGGGTCAGCCGACGACGCGTACCTCGCTCCCTAGGACCGCGCGGTCCTGCAGGGTCAGGTGATCGCCGGACCAGAAGCGACCCGGGTCGTAGTAGTTGGTCGGGCGCTCGTCGTCGAGCAGACCCATCTCCTGGTACGTCGCGGCGACGACCTCGGCGCAGAAGACCTGCTCGAGCCCGGCCTTCGAGCGCACCCTCCCCCGCGCCCAGCGTCCGGCCAGCGCGGCCGTCGACGGGAACGGCGTGCCGTCGAGCCGGGCGATCGTCCGGAGCAGCGCGTCCTCCTTCGGGCGGTCGATGTCGGCCGTCAGCTGGCGCAGCCACACCTGCTGCTCGTAGCGGCCGGCCCACTGCTCGACCGCGGCGCGCAGATCATGGAGCTGTACGCCACGGTGGTGGGTGCCGGTATAAAGATCGAGCAGCCCCTTGCCGAGCTCGGCGTGCCACATCAGCGGCGGCAGGTCGTCGAGCACCACCGCCATCCCGACATGGTTGACCGGGGCGTTGCTGAGCATCCGGATCGCCCGGTCGGCGACCGAACGGCCGCGGAAGAGCCACAGATCGCCGGTCCGGGTCTGGTCCACGGCGTCTTCGAGGGAGATAGTGGTGTCGTCAGACATCTCGAGCAGGGGGTCCTCATGAGTATCGGTAGTGCAAGCGTGTGGAAGATCGTCGGCCTCGCCGGACTGGCCGGGGTCACCGCGACCGGTGTCATCATCGCGCGCAACCACCGCCAGCGTACGCAGCGCACGCCGGAGGAGATCCACGCCAAGCTTCGTGAGCGGGTCGCGGCGGCGCAGCACCCGGCGGCCTAGCCCCTGGTTGGTGGTCTTCTCGATCTGGGCTGATGTCGAGGTCGCCCTGCGGGCGTTGGTTTCGTCGGTCTGAGAGCTGCGGCGACGTACGCCGCGGGCGGATCGTGTCTCCGGTGGTCGAGCTTGTCGAGACCATCTGTCGTGTGACCGTTTCTTTGTGGCTGGTGTGGGCCGCCGACCCTCGCTTTGAGGGTCTTCTCGCCGGACCCCGGAGTAAAGGACGGCCTTCGGCCGCCGGCTTCGCCGGCCGCTATCGCGGTCCTTGACACCGGCGCCCGTCGAGAAAGATTTGGCTGGCTATCGGGGCGGCGGCCCGGGTGTGGCGCAGCGCATTCATTGCCGGGAAGGGTGGGGCTTGTGGGGTGGAAGGGGTGGCCCTTCGGGCCACTTACCATCCACAGAAGCGACGCCGTTCGCTCACCGCGAAAATGGCTCTTGACCTGCACCTATAGGTGGTTAGGTATCCCGCTCGAGGCATAGAATCAGACCCATCACAACACACCTCTGAAGGGAGGGACACGATGAGTCTCGAACACGACGTCAACCACTGGGGCACCAACCCTGGTGATCCGATCGACGCCGAACTGGCCGCCATCGAATCCTCCCTCGACAAGCTGCTGACCCGGGACCCGGCCTACTGGCGCACCGGCCAGAAGAAGGACCGCCTGGCCCAGCTGGAAAAGATCCACGCCAAACAAGCCGCACTGAAACTGCGGGTCCTCGCATCCGCCGGAGACATCGCCGAAGAGACCGGCGCCAAGGACGCGTCGGGGTGGCTGCGGACCGAGCTCCTCGTCGACAAGGGAGTGGCTCGCTCCCAGATCAAACTCGCTACCGGCCTCGCCAAGTACGACCTGGTCGCCGCTGGTCTGGCCGAGGGTGTGGTGTCCCAGGACAAGGCGAGGGTGATCACGAAGGCGCTCGATGCCGTCGAGTCCGACCCCGCGGCCAGCGGCGAGGACCTGGCCCTGGCCGAGAAACTCCTCGTGGACTACGCCAGCCAGTTGACCGCCAACGAGCTCAAGATCGCCGGACGCCGGGTCCTAGCCGAGATCGACCCCGCACGATTCGAAGCCGCCGAGGCCAAAGCACTCCAGCGGGAAGAGGAACACGCCGCCCGGCGTACGTTCTTCTCTTCCCGTGACAACGGTGATGGCACCATCGACATCCACGCGAGGGTCTCCCGTGCGGTCGGGATGCGGTTGCGCACGATGCTGGACTCGCTGGCTCAGCCCCGGAAGTGGTCGGCCGAGGACAAGGGCCGCAAAGCCCCCTACGACCGCCTCCTGGGGCAGGCCTTCGCGCGGGTGGTCGAGACCTACGACGTGGACCTGCTCCCCAGGCACGGCGGTCATGCCACCACGATGTTCATCACCATGAGCGTCGAGGACCTCCGCAACGACCTCGGCACCGCCGCCCTCGGGTTCGACGGGGACCAGATCACCGCCGCCGAAGCCCGCCGCCTGGCCTGCAACGCCAACCTCGTCCCCACCGTCCTCGGCACCAACTCCGAAGTCCTCGACCTCGGCCGCACCGCCAGATTGGCCCACCCGATCCAACACCGAGCCCTCCGGCTCCGAGATCAAGGCTGCCAAGCCGAAGACTGCGACGCCCCCGCTGCCTGGACCGAAGCGCATCATCTGAAACCTTGGTCCGAAGGTGGCAAGACCGACCTGGCCAACATGGTCCTGCTGTGCCCGAGTGATCATCGCCGCATCCACGACGCCGGCTCGAGGTATGAGCGACTCCCGGACGGACAGATCAGGTTCACCCGGCGGACCTGAAACAGCCATGCCCGAGCCAGACCGACCCACCACCCGTGTTCGCCGACACGCGTCCGCGGCTGTCGAGGCGAGCGGTGCCGACTCGTTCCCGCGACCCTGGTGGGACTGACCGTCGTCGAACCGTTGCCGGCCCTTGAACCGGTGCCGATCGCCGGTCCGCTGCTGATCACCGGACCGCACCTGTGCTGGACGCGGAACCGTGCCCTGGCTTGGTCGCCTATTACGTCATGGAGGTGGCTCCCCACTGCTGATGCCACCGCACTACGACAGCTTCTCCACGCTCAGGAGCAGGGAAACCGACATCACGGTGGGACTACCCGTACCCGCGGGAAACCCGGGAACAAGTCGCACCCTTCGCTGCTCGAGCAGTCGCCTCGAGGCACCAGCAGCAGAACCGGCGCTGGTGCCAGCCGCGGGTCTGCCGCCCCGAGCTGCGACACCTTGTGAATCCGCCTCCTTCACAAGGTGATGCTCCTATGGCCTGTCAAGCGGCGAGGAGCCATTCACGGTAGGCGTTGGTGAGGTTGTCGTCGCGGCGGTTTCCGCGTTCGAGGTTGCTGATGACGGCGGGCCAGACGCCGAGGTGGTTGGCTGCGGCGGTGAGGGTGAGGTTCTTGGACTGGCGCAGGGGTCGTAGGTCGGTGGTCTTGGGCACGGTGACGTGCTGGGTGAGGTAGCGGTACATCTCGCGGGCGATGGCGCGTTTGAGGACGCGGAGGAGTTCGAGGCCGACGCGGCCGGTGGCTCGTTGGCGGGTGGCCCACTCGCGGGTTCTGGGGTCGCTGGACAGGCGGACCAGGGCGATGGTGTGCAGGGCGTTGTTGGCGGCGCGGTCGCCGCCGCGGGAGAGCCGGTGGCGGGTGGTCTTCCCGGAGGAGGCCGGGACGGGTGCGGCGCCGCACAGGGCGGCGAAGGCTGCCTCGTTGCGGAGCCGGTCGGGGTTGCCGCCGGCGGTGATGAGGAGTTGGGCGGCGGTGACCGGGCCGAGGCCGTGAGCGGTCAGCAGGCCGGGGTTGACCGCTTGGACGAGATCGCGCAGCTGGGCTTGGAAATCGTCCGCTTCTGCGGTGAGCATCTGGTGGCGGCGAGCCAGGGTGCGCAGCACCCCGAGGACGGTAGAGGCGGCCGGGGACAGGGTGGTGGTCGTGGCGTGTGGCTTAGCCGCGGCGAGGGCTTTGACCAGCGCTTTCTCCTTCAGATCGCGGTAGCGTTCGCGGACCTCGAGGGGTGCGGTGACCAGGAGTTGGTGGATCTGGTTCATCGCTGCGGTGGTGGCCTTGACCGCGGAGTTGCGGGTGTTGTGGACGGCGCGGATCGCGTCGATGGTCTCGTGTTTGGGGGCCGCGGTTGCGCGCCCGGACGCGGCTGCGTGGGCGGCTTGGTAGGCGTCGATCGGGTCGGACTTGCCACGGCGTCGGCGGTGGGCGCGGTCGGGTCGGTTGACCTCGACCACGGCGATCCCGGCGGCGGTGGCGGTGCGCGCCAGGCCGGCGCCGTAGGAGCTGGTGCCCTCGATCCCGAACAACACGACCGTGCCGAAGGTGGCCAAGAACGCTAGGGCTGCGGTGTAACCCGCGGGGCTCGTGGGGAACTCACGATCGCCGAGCTCGTGACCAAGTCTGTCGATCGCGGCCACGTGGATGGTGTCGGCGTGGGTGTCCGCGCCCCCCGTAGATGCTTGGCGGGGTGGCGGGCAGGGATGTCATGCTGGTGGTGCCTTCCGTTCGTCGAACAGGTGGGTCGACGCCGGTCGGGCGAGCAGACAGGACAGGAATGAGACTCTTGCCAGGCTCTTATTAGGTCATGTCCGTCCGGCCGGCGCACGGGCCCCGGGGCACCGGGCGAACCACTTTGAGGTCAGGCCAGCAGGTCGACAGTCATCGTCAGGGTCACAGTGACCCGGGTTGTTTCATCATTCCTGTCATCGTCTAGTAAAAGCCCCGCGACCCCGCCGTCCACCTCAGGGACATCGACGCCAATTCCCAAGCCCATACCCACCTCAGGGAATCCGCACCAAACCCTGCCGCCGACCCGATAGCCAGCCAAAATTCTCGGCGGAGCCCGGTGTCAAGGCGATGTATCGAGCTTGTCGAGATGATCGCCGCAGGTGACCGGCGAAGCCGGCGGCCGAAGGCCGTCCTTTACTCCGGGAACCGGCGAGAACACCCTCCGTAACGGGTCGGCGGCCACCAGCCCAAGAAGCAACGAACACCCAGCGTCCCGCCCAGTCAACCCAACCTACGAGTCGAACCCCAGCCCCAACCGATCCATCGTCCGCAGGAACAGATCCCGACGACCACCGTTGGCGTCGGCCTTACCGAGCGAGCGGACCATCATCGAGATGCCCGCGTAACGCGCCGGCTCGGGCGGGAACGGAAGCGGCTTGGAGCGCACCATCTCCAGCGACGTACGTTGCGTCTGCTCGCCGCTGAGGAGGTCGAGCATCACCTGAGCGCCGAAGCGGGTGGCTCCGACGCCTAGACCGGTGTAGCCGAGGGCGTAGGCGACGCGGCCGGCGTACGCCTTGCCGAAGAATGCCGAGAAGCGGGTACAGGTGTCGATGACGCCGGCCCAGCGGTGGGTGAAACGCAGCCCCTCGAGCTGCGGGAAGGTCTCGAAGAAGTGTCCGGCCAGCTTGTCGTGGGTGGCGCCGGTCTCCAGCTCCGGCGAGATCTTCGAGCCGAAGTGGTAGATCGCGTCGTAGCCGCCCCACAGGATCCGGTTGTCCCTGGTCAGGCGGTAGTAGTGGAAGTGGTTGGCGGAGTCGCTGACGCCCTGCCGGTTGGCCCAGCCGATCGCATCCAGCTGCGAGGGCGAGAGCGGCTCGGTCATGAGTACGTAGTCATAGACCGGCACCGTCATCATCTTCAGCCGCCGCAGCAGCGGCGGGAAGGCGTTGGTGGCCAGTGCGACGCGTCCAGCCCGCACCGACCCGGTGAGAGTCGAGACCCGCATCCCCGCGCCGTCGCGGGCGAGGCCGGTCACCGCGGAGCCCTCGTGGATCACGACCCCCGCGTCCAGGCAGGCCTGCCGCAGCCCCCAGGCCAGCCGCGCCGGCTCGACCGTGGCCGTGTCACCGAGCACCTCCAGGCCACCGAGAAAGGTCGGCGAGCGGAGCTCGTCCCGCACCGCGGTCTCGTCCAGCAGCCGGTGCTTGATGCCGTGCTCGGTCAGCGCGGCCGACCACTCGGCGAGGTCCTCGACCTCGTGCGGGCGGGTGGCGACGTTCAGCGCACCGGTCAGCCGCCAGTCGCAGTCGATGCCGTGCTCCTCGATGGTCGCGGCCATCTCATCCAGGTTCTGCTGACCGAGCCGGTCCAGCGTCGCGAGCTCGTCGGGCCAACGCTCCAGGCCGTTCCAGAATCCATGGGTCAGCGACGCCTCGGCGAAGCCGCCGTTGCGGCCCGATGCCTGGTCCCCGCACTGGCCGGCCTCGAGCAGCACCACCGACCACGACGGAAACCGAACGCGCGCCAGAAGTGCCGTCCACAGACCCGAGTAGCCACCCCCGACGACCACCAGATCCGCCGATGCCACCCCGAGCAGAGGCGGCAGCGGCGCCGGCTTCACCGGGTCGTCCAGCCAGTAGACGGCGGGCTTCGCATCGGTCAGCGAGACATGGTTCACGACGCCCACTATGACAACTCCGGAGGCCGTGAGCCACACAGAATCTGCGGAATCATGGAAATTGTTCGTTACACACGACGGATTTCGTTGCATCTGACACCGGAAAACAGGTTCACTGGGCGCCATGACCACTCGCAAGCGCAACGGGGGCGCTCACCTCGACGAGGTCAACAAGCTGATCATCGAGCAGCTCCAGCAGGACGGGCGGCGCAGCTATGCCGCGATCGGCAAGGAGGTCGGCCTGAGCGAGGCCGCGGTGCGCCAGCGCGTGCAGCGCCTCGTCGACAGCGGCGTCATGCAGGTCGTCGCGGTCACCGACCCGCTCGAGCTCGGCTTCGCGCGACAGGCCATGATCGGCGTACGCACGTCCGGGCCGATCGAAGGGATCGCCGACGAGCTCGGCAAGCTCGACGAGGTCGACTACATCGTCATCACCGCCGGCTCCTACGACCTGCTCGTGGAGGTCGTCGCCGAGAGCGACGAGGCCCTGCTCAACCTCGTCTCCAGCAAGATCCGCGCCATCGAGGGCGTGGTGAGCACAGAGACGTTCATGTACCTCCACCTGCACAAGCAGACGTACGCCTGGGGAGTCAGGTGAGCGGTTACGCCGAGATCAGCCTGTGGCACGCGACGGCAGGCGATGACTGGGAGCCGCGGCCGGCGCTGATGGGCGACATCGAGGTCGACGTCGCGATCGTGGGCGCCGGCTACACCGGACTGTGGACGGCCTACTACCTGGCCGAGGCCAGGCCCGACCTGAAGATCGCGATCCTCGAGGCCGAGGTCGCCGGGTTCGGCGCTTCCGGCCGCAACGGCGGCTGGTGCTCGGCCCTCTTCCCTGCCTCGCTCGACAAGGTGGCCGCGGGCTCGAGCAGGGAGGCCGCGCTCGCCCAGGACCGGGCGATGCGGGCGACCGTCGACGAGGTGATCCGGGTCGCCGGGGTCGAGGACATCGAGGCCGACATCGCCAAGGGCGGCACGGTCGTGGTGGCCCGTACGGCCGCCCAGCTCGAGCGCGCCCGCGACGAGGTCGAGCACGCCCGCTCCTGGGATCTCGGAGACGCCGAGATCTCCCTGCTGGACCGAGCCGCTGCCGAGAAGCGGCTCGCCGCGACCAACACACTCGGCGCGACCTACACCCCCGACTGCGCTGCGCTCCATCCCGCGAAGCTCGCCCGGGGCCTGGCCCGCGCCGTCGAGGCCCGCGGCGTCACGATCTACGAGCAGACCCGGGTCACCGCGATCGAGCCGCACCAGGTGCGAACCGCGCGTGACGTGGTCACCGCCGACGTCGTCGTACGCGCCACCGAGGGCTACACCCCGACGCTGGCCGGCCTCGAGCGCGAGGTCATCCCTGTCCGCTCCCTCATCATCGCCACCGAACCCCTCTCCGACCTGGTCTGGTCGAGCATCGGCCTGGAGGAGCGAGAGACGTTCTCCGACGGCCGGCACCTGCTGATCTACGGGCAGCGCACCGCGGACGACCGGCTGGTCTTCGGCGGGCGGGGCGCTCCGTACTCCTTCGGCTCGAGGATCACCCACGCCGACGCCTCCGACCTGCGCACCCACAACCGCCTGCGGGCGACCCTGATCGAGATGTTCCCGGCCGTGCGCGGCCACCAGGTCACCCACCGGTGGGGCGGCGTGCTCGGCATCCCGCGAGACTGGCACGCCTCGGTCGGCTACGACCCGGCCAGCGGGCTCGCGCATGCCGGCGGCTACGTCGGCGACGGCGTCGCGACCACCAACCTGGCCGGCCGTACGCTGCGCGACCTGGTCCTTGGCGAGGACTCCGATCTCACCGCACTCCCCTGGGTCGGACACGTCTCCCCTCGTTGGGAGCCCGAGCCGTTGCGGTGGCTCGGCGTCAACGCCGGACTGCGTGCGATGACCGTGGCCGACGCCGAGGAGTCCGCCACCGGCAAGGGGTCCCTGGTCGCCCGGGCCGTCTCGCCGCTGGTCGGCGGCCACTGACCCTCCCGTTCCACGACGCCGCTCCAGGGATACCTGGAGCGGCATTGTCGTCTTTCGAGACTCCCGTGTAACTCTGTTGTCTTTCCCAGGAAACTCTAGTTGTTTTATTAGGAAAGACTTATTCAAAGTTCATCTCGGAGGTGACCGCAGTGATCCTGCAACGCCGTAGCACCAGATCCCATCTCGTCAGACCCCGGCGCCGAAGGCTGATCCCCGCCGCGGCCGCCCTCGCCGTCGTCGCCGGCGTGCTGACACTGACCCCGTCGACCGCGGTCGCTGAGGACGACGCCCCGGTGACCAGCGACAAGGGGATCGGCGAGCTGTTGACACAGCTCGAGACCGGCAGCGACATCCTGACCAACAAGGACGCGGTCAAGGGCGGTGACGACAAGAGCTACTGGATCAAGAACCACGTCGACTCCAGCCTGCTGCCGCCGAACCTGCTCCAGCAGCTGGGGTCGACCAGGCGCTGATCAACCTCGGCCTGGGCGGGCGCGACTCCGGCGGCACCGTCGAGGACGACGGCCTGCGACACGAGTACCTGGTCGTCTGGGCAGGCGACAACAACATCCTGGACAAGTCCGGCTCCGAGCTGCTCGACCTGCCGAAGTCGATCGGCCTGGACCTGATCGGACAGAAGAACCTCATCGGCCCCGACTTCTTCGCCGTCGTCGACGTGACCAAGGGCGCGAAGTCGTACGGCAAGGTCGTCAACACCGTGACCGTCGGCCCGCTGGTGGAGAACGAGCCACACCACATGCAGTACCTGTGGCACAAGGGCGACAACATCTTCGCCGGCGGCCTCTTCACCGACGTGACGTACGTCCTGGACACCTCGCAGCTCCCGAAGCTGCAGCTCAAGGGGATCAACCTGCCCACCGACACACTGTGCGGGTCGGTGCCGGATGCCTACTGGGTGACCAAGGACCACAAGGCCTACGGCACCTACATGGGCGGGCCGGACGTGCCCGGCCCGTGCACCTACACCGACGGCTCGGTGCGGGTGGGCAACGGGTTCGCAGGCTCGCCGGGTGAGCTGGTCCGACTCGACGCCAACGGGAAGACGATCGCCGAGGCGCCGGCCGCCACCACGAAGGCCGAGACCGAGCAGAGGTGCGACAGCATCCCGCTGCTCTCCCTGCCGACCTGCGCCAACCCGCACGGCGTCCAGGCCCGCGAGGACCTCGACACACTCGTGACCAGCGACTACAACGAGCCGCGCAACATCATCCTCAACCCGGTGCAGCCGCTCTCCTCCTACCTGCGGCGGCCGACCGTGAGGTTCTGGGACATCTCCGAGCAGGACAAGCCGAAGCTGAAGTCGGTGACCTTCCTGCCCGACGGACCCCGCAAGGGCCGGGTCGCGCACCACGAGGAGTCGCGGGCCGCGATGGAGGTCACCGTGACCAACCGACCGGGCCACAAGGGCGCGTTCGCGGAGACGATGCAGGGCGGCGCGATCTACTACACGCCCGACATCACCGTCGACGAGCCGAAGTGGCAGCAGGTCTTCGACCTCGGTATCACCAACAAGCAGGTCGACCCGGCCAGCGACGCCTACGGCGGCGGCAGCAACGGCGCTTGGATCCAGACGTCGTTGGACGACAAGTACCTCTACCATGCAGTCGCCGGCCGAGGCGCCACCAGCGACGACAAGGGCTCCAAGCCGTACATCCTGACGTTGGACATCCAGAAGCTGCTCGCCTCCGGCGACAGCCCGGCCTGCCGGATCGACACGCTCGAGGAGAGCCACGAAGGTGGCGCCGAGAGCGACTGCCCGGCAGTCGTCGACACCCTCGAGGCGCCCGGCGGGCCGCACTGGGGCGCCCTCGACAACCTCGAGCTCGGCTCGGACGGCTACTACCACGAGACCACGGACGTGAAGCGGCTGGCGTACTCCAACTACTTCGTCGCCCGCACCGGTCTCAACGGTGACCACCGGCTGTGCCTGGTCGACATCGAGGACGGCAGGCTGACCCGTGACGAGGAGTTCCGGGACGAGAACACCGGCAACACCTGCATCGAGTTCAACCGGGGGTCGTGGCCGCACGGCGCCTGGGGCCCGGCGAAGCCGCACTCGATGCTCTTCGTCACCGCGGACGCGGACATCAAGTGACGCTCGGTGACAGCACCTCCTGGCGGGACCGCATCCTGCGGTCCCGCCGGGCGGGCGTGCTCGTGCTCGCTGTCCTGCTCGCCGTCGGGGGCATCGGCTATGTCCTGTACGCAGGAACGCCCGGTGACTCCTCCGACTCGTCGCGGTGGTCCCGCTCGGTGGCGGAAGCCACGCCGCAGCAGATCCTCGGCGGCGAACGCCGGCCCGGGTTCCCGTCGGTGCAGCGGACGGAGCACGACGGTCTGGTGTTCACGGTGACCGTGGCGCCGGCGCTGCCCGGCCGCAACCTGGTACGCGTCGACGCAGTGCCCCTGGAGGGCCACGCGCACGAGAAGGCCGACGAGGAGCTGACCGTCGAGGTCGACGGCGGCGCCGCGCCGGTCGAGCCGACGAAACGACCCGGCGCCGACGGGCTCTGGGCCGTCGTCGACCTGCCCACCGGCAATCCCACGGTCCTGGTCGCGCACGGACCCGAGCATCGCGTCCCGGTGATGCTCGAGACCGGCGCTGATGGGTCCGCGGACCCACTGTGGGCCGGTCCGGACGGTCCCGAGTGCCTCCAGGCGGCCACCGCTGCCGTCCTGGCCGGCGGCAAGGCGCCGACCTCGTGTCCCGCCGCGGGGTTGCGCGACGCGGACCGTGCCGGGCTGACCAGCATCGTCACGACCCTCGCGTCCCGAGGGGTCGAGGAGGTCGCGCTCTCCACCGACGCCTCTCCCCGATCGGCGGCCGCCTCGAAGCTCGTCCGCCGCCTGGCCGCCGCCGAGCACGTCCGGGTGGTCGCACCCTCGGCCCGTCCCGGGTCACGCAGCGCCCTCGTGGTCGTCACCGGCTGGCAGCCGGCCGCGGAGCGTCTCGCCGCGGTCTCCAGCCTGCCTGTCGAGAAGCAGGCGCTGCGCTCGGACGGGGTCTGGCTGGCTCCCTGGCTCCTCGCCCCCGGCGTCGTCGACTCGACCACCGGCGCGGTGATCCCGCTCGACTTCGACATCCGTGACTCGGCGGCCCAGCAGTACAGCCAGACGCTGGCGAAGTACTTCCCCGAGCAGGCACCGACCGGGTCGGCGTACCTCGCCTGGCGCGGGGCCCGCGAGGGCGCCGACGCGCGTGGGGAGTCCGCCTTCTATGCCGCCTCGCGGGCTGCGTACATGCCTGCCGAGCCCGGCCACAGCAGCCACGAGAGGACCGTGTCCTGGTTCCCCGGCGGCACTGTCACCCGGATCAGCCTCCCCACCGGCTAGCCCCACATCAGCTAGGCCTACTCAGAAAGGGTCCCCACCATGTCTCTCCTCGATCGCCTCGGCACCAGCCGTGGCCTCTCCCCCGACCTGTCGATAGGCCAGGCTCCGCCCACGAAGACCGAGTCGCCGGCGCAGGTACGCGTCATCATCCTCGGCGCGCTCGCAACCGTCGCGCTGGGTGCGTTCGTACTGCTCCAGAAAGGCACGCTGCCGGCGATCCTGTTCACCCTCGGGGTGGCGCTCGGGTTCGTGCTGTTCCACAGCCGATTCGGGTTCACCTCTGCCTGGCGTCAACTGGTCTCGGTGCGACAGGGCACCTCGCTGCGGGCGCACATGCTGATGCTGGCGATCGCGGTGACGCTGTTCGCCCCGATCCTGGCCAACCAGTGGACCTACCAAGGCGTCCCGGCGACCGGGGCTGTCGCGCCGATCGGCTTCGGCCTCTTCGTCGGCGCCTTCATCTTCGGGGTCGGGATGCAGCTCGGCGGTGCCTGCGCGTCCGGCACCCTCTTCGCGGTCGGCAGCGGGCAGAGCGCGATCCTGATCACCCTGGGCGGCTTCATCGTCGGCTCCGTCCTCGGCGCGCTCTCCCTGGCATGGTGGAACGGGCTGCCCGCGCAAGAGCCGGTCGACCTCTCGGTCACCTTCGGCGGGTACGCCGGTGGCTGGGCCGCCACGCTGGTCATCATCGGGCTCGTGGTCGCAGCGACGTACCTGGTGGGACGCGGCCGGGAGAAGCCGCCGGTCGACCGGGCTCCGGTGGCCACCGGACTCGCCCGCGCGCTGCGCGGCTCGTGGCCGCTGTGGGTCGGGGCGATCGGGCTGGCCCTGCTCAACGCGCTGACCCTCTACTTCTCCGGGAGCCCCTGGGGCATCACCTTCGCCTTCGCCCTGTGGGGGTCCAAGATCCTCGACGCGGTCGGGGTCGACGTACTGTCCTGGCCGTTCTGGCAGGACCCCGCCAACCTGGCCAAGTACCAGGCCGGCATCTTCGTCGAGAAGACCTCGATCATGGACCTCGGCATCGTCCTCGGTGCGCTGCTCGCCTCCGCGGCCGCCGGGGCCTGGCTGTGGCACCGCCGGATCCCGCTGAGGCTCGCGGTCGGTGCGGTGCTCGGCGGGATCCTGATGGGCTACGGCGCCCGGATCGCGGGCGGCTGCAACATCGGCGCCTACTTCTCCGGGATCGCCTCGATGAGCCTGCACGGCTGGCTGTGGGGTCTGGCCGCGATCGCCGGGACGTTCGGCGGCCTGGCGCTGCGCCCGCTCTTCGGGCTCACCAACCCGAAGCCGACCGACTCCGCCTGCTGACCGAATCTGTCCGAATAAACCTGTTGCGTACGCCGGTCGCGGTCCTCCACCATGGAC
>NZ_JBHVGB010000028.1:0-48311 GCF_042801335.1 Nocardioides sp. NPDC057577
CTCATCTGCCTGTTCGCCTTGGGGGCGTGCGGTTCGTCCGCTTCGCCACCTGCCGCCGACACAGCGCCCGATCTCCCACCGACCGACGGCGTCTTCGACTACCAGCTCGGCGGCACCGCCGATGAGCTGTCCGACGGGACCCGGATCGATGTGGTCGCCCGCGACGCCACCGCCGCGCCCCTCGACGGTGCCTACAACGTCTGCTACGTCAACGGCTTCCAGACCCAGCCCGGCGCCGACTGGTCCGACCGCCCATCCGCGGTGCTGCGTGACGCCTCCGGCGACCCCGTACGCGACCCCGACTGGCCCGACGAGCTCATCCTCGACCCCTCCACCGCCTCGGCTCGTGAGGCGATCCTCGAGGTCATCGCCCCGGTCATCTCGGATTGCGCTGAGGCCGGCTTCGACGCCGTCGAGATCGACAACCTCGACACCTGGACCCGCTTCGACTCGATCTCCCAGGAGGGCGCCTTCGCCCTGGCCCAGGCATACGTCTCCACAGCCCACGATCGCGGCCTAGCGATCGCCCAGAAGAACGCCGCCGAAGCCGCCCGCCCCGCCCACGACGACCTCGGCTTCGACTTCGCCGTCGTCGAAGAGTGCGGCGCCTACTCCGAGTGCGCCGCCTACACCGACGTCTACGGCCCGCACGTACTCCAGATCGAATACCCCGACTCCCTAGCCGAAGCCGATCTCTCCTTCGAAGCCGCCTGCGCCGACCCCGCCCGCGCCCCGCTCACCATCCTCCGCGACCGCGACCTCGTCGGACAGGACGAACCGGCGTACGTCTACGACGCCTGTTGACCGCAGCGAGGATCACGCAGAGGGCGTGCCCCAAGCGCAAGTCCGCCGGACGTGAAACGATGCCCATGTTTGTTCGCGACGTTCACTCGAGGAGACGTCATGTCAGATCAGCAACGCTTCGACCAAGCCCCGTCGACAAGCGCCCAGCCGGCGGTCAATATGCCCAAGCGACCGCTGACCATCAGGCTGGCCGTCGCGGGCATGTGTATCGGCGCCGCATTGGCAGGGCTTGGCATCATCGTCGCGTACGTGGAGAAGATCGCTGCGAACCAGGTTATTTATGCGGACTACGGAGACAACGAGGCCCTCATGGACCGCCTCGTTCAGACAGGTGTCTGGCAAACCGTCGGCATTTCCGCCGCCCTTGCCATCCTCGAGGTCGCGTTGTGGCTAACAATGGCGGTTGCGAACTGGCACGGCAAGAAATGGGCAAGGGTGGTTGCTACATCCCTAGGAGTCGTTGGTCTCCTGCTCGGCGTCGGCGACCTCGTGACGTCGGTCATCTATGAACAGGTAATTGTTGCGTCGGTTGTCCACAGCATAGTCACGCAGATGGTCTCGGTAGCCGTCCTCGTACTGCTATGGCTGCCGAAATCATCTTCTTATTACCGGTCACGGGTTTCCGATACAGATCGCCCATAGCGGCGATCGCGGCATCACGTCTACACCCATGTACGACCCGCCTCCAACTGAGGTTTGAAGACACTGCGACCAGTTTGTGCCCTCAGAGCTCGGGCTTCGTCTTAAGGCCCTCGTGCGGATTCGTCGGACCATCAGACCCGCAGTTGGTCTTGGTCTGAGCGTGCTGCGCGGGATCGTCAGGGTCGACACATACGATAAAGGTGCTCCCCACATCCATGCTACGGCTCTGAATAGAAGTGCTGCTATAAAATGTCTCGCCGTCGTACACATACTTGTAAACGACGTTGTAGGCGCTTCCCGTATCCAGCAATTCGAGGACCTCTGCGCTTTGGACTTCCGTGAGATGGCTCGTGTCCGGACCCTCACGACTGAACAAGAACCAAACCACCCCGATAAAAAGCGCGACCATGGCAACAAACAACCCAACGGCGCCCAGAATCCATTTCAACACTAGCTTTCCTAACCATCAAGTCGAAGGCTCGCTGCCACCGACGAGGCTTGTTCATGGCCGATCTGCGTACCCGGCACCAGGACGTGAAGGAAATAGGTCCGCTCGTGCGTCGTGGCAACCGTCACGAGGTTGCGGACAGGCACGCCCTCGCGGATACCGTCGACGTGCGCGACAAACGCAGCCCTCGCTCCAGAGACAATAGCGATCTCGGCTCGAACAGTTTCATCCTCGCAAGTCGGCGAAATCGGCTTACTGGTCCGTTCGACCTCGGCCAGCAGTCGATGACGGGCGCCCGTAGTTGACTCTTCGCCGCCGTAGCGAGCCACGAGCAGCAGGCTGTACAAGCGGCGTCCGTCTCCAATCCACTGCCACATCTCCCCGTACGTGCCCTGGGTATGGCTCGGCGGTCCGAGCGGAGCCGTGAGGACGGCTCGTCCAACATCGACTGTTGCCGCCGACAATGGCCTTTCCGGACCCGAAGCACCCGCAGTCATCGCCTGGCCGCACTGTTGTCTGCGGCCGGACGCGTGTTATCTGGGTCGAAGCTCACAAACTCATTCGTGTTGGGCGGGCGCATCCAGGTGTGCTGCGAGGATGTTCGTTCGACACCGCCTTCGATCGAACTGATGTCCTGGTCGTTGGTCGTCACGCTGGTAGCTCGCACGACGACTGACCCGTGGTCCATGGCGATTTCTGTGGCCCGGGACATGTCACCTTTCCCCAGCGCCTCGTTCATTTCGTGCCACATGACGTTGTCGCTGTCCATCTTGAGTTCGACGTCACCGCCGCCACCGGCTCCCACCCCAGGCAGGTTAAGACCAAACTTGCTGTTCGCCATCTCACCTGTCACGGCGCCCTTCAGAGTGAGCTCTTTTGGCGTGCCCTGGCCGTCGGTCTTTACCTCACCGGAGAAGTCCATAGATCCTCCGCTCTTGACCCCCGAATCGCCGGCCGCGACGTTGGCATTCAGCGATGCCTCAACCTTGATCCCGAACTCACCACCGTTCTTCTTTCCGTCGTACCAACCCTCAGCCCGCCCGCTGCTTCCTCCGTCAGCATATGGGGTTTCGAAGCCGATCTCGCCCTTGCCATATACGCCTACCTTGGCGCTGGTCACATCGTGCTCATTGATGTACGCAAGGACTGCTGCTTGGCGGGCGCCTTGGCCGCCTAAGAGCCCGTTGATGGCAGCGTCGTCGAGACCGTCCAGGAATTTCTCTGCTTCCTCCTGAGACTTGAACGTGATCTCGTATTCGGTGAACGCACCGGCACCAAGCTTTCCCTCTACGCCCTTGCTGTCCTCCCCGAGACCGAGGCCAACCGCAGTCTTCAGTGACATCTTCACGTCGCCGTTCTGCATCACGCTGTACTGGGCCTCCCCACCGAAGTCGAGGTTGATCGCCTTGTAGATCGGGACACCAATCTCGAGTTGAGCCAGCATCGTGTCAATAGCGATCTCGTTGCCAAATTTCTCGGCGATCTCTTGCGGGGTCATGCCGTCGAGCGACGGCGGCAACTGTGATGCAGAAGCTTCTTGGAGGCTACCCGAGCCACCACGAGTCTCATTATTGGCGACATCCGCCATGGACTTTGCCAGTCCGACATCGGCGGTCTCGGCTCGCTTGAGCGCCTTCTCGATGAGGTCGACGAGCTCCGCTTTCCGGACTTGTTGCTCCGCCAGCGCCTTCTCATGGAGGCGTTGATCTTCCTCGAGTTGAGGAGACGGTCGCATCGGATCCCCTGACGGCTCGAGGTCCGGCGGTTTAACCTCGCCGGTTTGGTGATTCACCTCGTAGTCCTCCCTTGACGCCTGGTCCAGGACGGCGTGCAGATCCTTCTGCGCACCCTCAGTCTCGTTGCTCGCCTCCTTCGCAGCGAGGGCAAGATCGGAGAGTTGAGCAGCAAGGTCATTGAGGAGACGCCGCTTGTCCTCGTAGGCTTTCAACGCGTCAACACGCGCGGGCGCAACCCAGGATTCAGGCGGCTTCGCATCGTTGATCTCGTCTTGAAGCCTAACCACGATCGTCCGCTTGTCGTAGAGATACTCGGCAAGGCTGTCGATGACACTTGGCTTCCATGCCAACACTTCAGCGATAGTCACCATCAGAGGTCACGACCGCTCATACGCTTGTCTAGGTTTGCAATGCGCTCACTGGGCGCTGCGCTTGAGTCGAAAACCGCCGGGCCGCGGCTGACCGTGATCTCTGGCGGGCGATTCCCGAATCCATGACCGATAACCGACTCCTGCCTTCGGCCCTCGTCGGCGCTTTGCTGGTCCGCGGTCACGTACTCCCTTGTCACCTTCCGCAACGCCTCGCCCTGTCCGGCTGCCCCGTCGCACCAGACCTTGACGCGATCGTTGAGCGCCGTCACAAGCGCGGACACCTGCCGGGCTGCAGCCCCACCCTGCAGGGCGGTCGCAATCTCCGGAACTCGATCCGCGGGATTCGCGTTCTCAACCTGATCTCTCGCCTCGTCCCACGCCGCCGCCGCGGATCTCATGTCCGACGGCGTCACCTTGATCAACGCTGCCGGATTGCTGTCGATCAGCATGGCTTGCCCCCAGGCGCGACATCTGAGGCCTCAGCGCTGGCAACTTTCATACCGTTGCCGGCGTTCTCTAGGACCGTCGCCTCCGCGCGGACGCTCACGAGCGGCCTCCGGAATCACCAGTCGGCTCAACTAGCCCCGATACGAACGTCGTTCTGGCCTTGGTGCGCATAGAACCCCCGAGATTTAGCCGCACTTACACCTGGGTCTTACCCCGCATCCGAGAGTCTAAACGCAAAATTTCAACATCGTCAGAGTCAGACTGTCATCCGGTCGAGGGTGTGCGACCGCGGCAGGGACCTTGCAGGTGTTGCCACTTGTCACCGATATCGACATGTCACCCAGCCGTGCCGCAAAGCGGTGATGCGGCCCGCCGGGACATCCCCGATGAGATGCCCCAGCATCGGGCCAGCGAGACTCTGCGTACTAGTTGCGGCGGCTCTTGCCGTCTTCGGAATCTTCAGTCTGAGGGGAGTTCGGAGCCCAGCCTCGGGATGCGTTGGGGTCCAGGACGTCGCTTGCGGTCTCGGTCCAGTCGTCGGTGTAGTCGGCTTCCCACTCTTGGTTCTGGCTGCCGTTCTGGTCCCTCTTCTTGCCACCGCGGCCGCCAGCGCCACCGGCTCCGCCGCGGCCGGCAGCGCTACCCCGACCGGCTCCACGTCCTCCAGCACCGGTGCCGCGTGCGCCCGCTCCAGTGCCACGAGCACCAGCACCACGAGCACCTGCACCAGAACCTGCTCCGGCGCGGGCACCGGCAGTGCCGGCCTTGGCGGCTGCGGACCGGGCAGCGGCAGACCTCGGCGCAGCGCCGGCGGTTGCTGCCTTCGCGGACGCACCGGCGGAGAGCTTGCTGGCGATCGCCTTGGCCACTCCAGCACCGAGCAGGGCTCCGCCGCCGGCGATCGCCAGGGCGGACATGCCGCCGGTGCCGCCGGCGAGCGGCGCCAGGCCGTCTGTGGTCTCGACCATCGCATATGACGTCGAGGGCGCGGAGGTGCCGTCGGCGTTGATCCACTCGGTGCCGTTCCACTCAGGCCTGTTCTCGGCCTTGTGCGCCTCGATGTTGGCTTTCTCCTGAGCGATCAACTCATGGCCCCAGCCGTCGGGGTACAGGGTTCCGGAGTTGTACTTCGCTGTACGCGCCTGTGCTGCTGCAACCTGACTCGCCGAGCCCGGCTTTGACGCAGTGCCTGGGGGCAGCGCGTTGGAGTCGCTGCCGTCGTCGTACAGCGCGCGTACCTTTGGCTCGGCCTCCTCGACAGAGACATCGACGGCCTGAACCCTCTGCGCAGCTTCGCGCTCGGCATCAGCGATCGCCGCCTCATTCTTGGCGTAGTTCTGCTTCGCGTCTGCGTACTTCTGCTGGTTCGCCGTCGCTTCGGCGGCCGACGTGCCACCACCAGGTTTCGTGTTGAAGGACGACTCCGGCGCCACCGGGTTGTGAGAGGCGGGCAACGTTGCTTCGAGCGCCTTGTGGGCTTCCTGAGCGTCTTTCATCCGGTCACGGACAATCCACAGCGCCGCAGTGGCCTCCTCGAGAACCTTACGCTTCTTATTGGTTTCCTTGCCCGACGTCTCCATGTCACGTCTTGCGGCAGCGCCCGACAACGACGTGTCCGAGAACCCGTCCTCAACCCGTGGAGCGTTGCTGATCATGGCGTTGCCGGCAGCATCAAACCGGTCGGTGGCACGTTCCCAACTTCTGACCATCGCCTCGATCGCCCCCGGATCGCTCCCCCGCACGTAGTCGCCGAGGCGTTGCATCCATGGACCCTTGACCGTCATCGTCCCTCCCGAGGACTCAGTTGGAGCACCGAACGGCCCCTTTACCAAGGTAGACGATATGGGCCGCATGCGGCGCCAGTCCCACCCGTTCGGTTGCTCTAGAGTCTTCCCCATGACGACCTCTCGGACGATCGCGGTCACAGCGTTGATTCTGACCACGACCCTCACCGGAACCAGTTGCGCGTCGTCCGCCGGAAGCGGCACGGAGTCTCCGAGCGCCCCAAACGGTAGCGCCACTGCCAGCGAATCACCGACGTCTCCTTCCGTTCCCAGCGACTGGCAAGAAGTGTCGGTCGACGCCGCTCAACTCCACGTTCCGCCGGATTGGACCGTCGAGCCCGGTGGGGCTGAGACCGTCTCGATGGTCGCCCCTAAAGACGACCTCGGCTACTCGCCGGGATTCGGCAACCTTCTTGCGAGCAATCTTGGGGGTGGTGGCGACGTGGCGACCAACGTCGAGACCATCGCGGGATACGAGAAGGATCGACTGACGACAGGTGGCGCCGCACATCTCAAGCGACTCCCTGACGCCACCTTCAATGGGGCGCTCTTTTACCACTTCCAGTACGAAAAGGATCGGACCTGGAACGACAGCTACGCCACCGTGACCGAGGATGGCCAGCAGCAGATCACGATCAACTGGGACTTCAACAAGAGCGACATCGACAGGAAGGGCGCTGACGCCCTGATCGCCAAGGTGATGCCGACCTTTGAACTGCTCTGAGATCTGACAATCGCGGTCAGACTGCCAGGTACTTTCCAGGCCCTGCTTTGTCGAAGATCACGAGGGGATTGCTCATCAAGGCAACGGCCGAAGCGAACTTCTGCGCGGTGACCGCAGCATCGACGTCCGCGCCCTCGAGCGCGACCATTGCTTCGTGAATGCCGTCGCTGGTCGACTTCAGCCCTTCCGCGGTCTCGCCGAGCGATCGGTCGATGTTCTGATGGCCTTTCACAACAACACCAGCGAGCCACTCGCCGCGGGCCGACCCTCCGAACATTCCGGCAATCGGATCGATGAGCGCCTTTCGCTCTGAGATCACGAGTTCACGCTCGTCGTTCAGAGCCTTCCGTGCGTTGTCCAACCTGACTGCGTCAACGCTTACCTGACCGTTGTCACCCATGGTCCGCCCTCCCGAGGCTTCCGTACGCACCCCCGGCGGGTGCCTCAGTAGGAGTAGTACACCACGCCTCACAGAGCGACGGGCAGGGATGCGTAGCCGCGGAGGATGCGGGTGGGGCGGCGTACGGCTTCGCCTGTGACGTGCAGATCGGGATGACGCTCGAACAAGAGACGGAGGCCTACGCGGGCTTCGAGGCGGGCGAGGCTGGCGCCGAGGCAGAAGTGAGCGCCGGCGGAGAAGGAGAGGTGCTGGTCGGCGTTGGCCCGCGTGATGTCGTACGTGTCGGGGTCCTCGAACACTGAAGGATCCCGGTTGGCGCCGCCGAGGACCACGGCGACAGCAGTGCCTCTCCCGACATCCACACCACCGACGCGAGTCGCCGCGTAGGCCTCGCGGACGGTGGCCATGACGGGCGGGTCCCAACGCAGGGTCTCTTCGATGACACCGTCGACCAGGGATGGATCAGAGAGCAGGAGCGCGCGCTGGGCAGGATGCGCGTCGAGAGCGGCGACCGCGTTGCCGAGCAGGTTGACGGTGGTCTCGAAACCGGCCGCCAGCAACAACAGCCCGAGGGCGTGGAGCTCGATGTCGTCGAGGTCGCCGGCGATCACCAGGGCGCTGAGGAGGTCGTCGCCGGGGTCGGAGCGGAGGCGGCGTACGTGGTCCTCGAACCAGTGGTGCAGGGACCGCATCGCGGACTCGACCTGGGAGTAGTCCCGCCACGACAGCCCCGGATCGAGGATGGCGGCGGCCTGGTCACCCCAACGAAGGATGTCGGCACGATCCGCGGCAGGGACCCCCAACAGCTCGGCGATGACGGCGATCGGGAGCTTCGCGGCGTACTCCTCGATGATGTCGACCCGCCCCTCGCGCGGGTCGATCTCGTCGAGCAGGTCGCCGGCGACCGCGGTGACCATCTCGGCCATCGAGCTGATCCGGCGGGCGGTGAACGCCTTCGAGACGTGCTTGCGGTAGCGGGTGTGCAGGGGCGGGTCGACGGCGAGCATCGACGGCGGGTCGACCGGTCCCAGCGCGTCGGGCGCGCTCACCTTGCCGAGCAGCCAGCGCAGCAGCACGGGCAGCTCGCCCTGACCGTCACCGACGCCGAAGTCGCTGCTGCGCAGGATCTCGTTGGCGGCGGCGTACGAGACCGTGCCGGCCATGAACGGGTTCATGTGAATCGGCCCGCGCGCCCGCAGGCGCCGGTAGTCCGGCACCTCCTGCGACCACATCAGCTCGGCGAGCGGGTCGCCGCGCCTCGACGCGAAGCTCAGCACCGCACGGTTGATGCCCTGGGAGAGGGCCCAGCGGGCGTACGACCTCGGCAGCTCACGCCGACGCATCGGCCAGCTCCTCGCTGAACTCGTGGGTGCCGATCCGGCCCATGAGCGGCACGAGGTCGGCCAGCAGGTCGGCGAAGGTCGCCTCGTAGTCCTCCTGTGAGAGCGCCGGGTCGAGCTGCGCCTGGAAGCGGATCCGCCACCGGTGGCGCAGGGCCTGGGCCAGCCTCTCGGGAGTGCCGAACGCCTCGGCATAGGCCGGCGACCAAGGCAGCCGGCGGGCGAAACCGGCGCGCAGCTCGGCCTCCGCCTCGTTCAGCAGCCGGTAGCGCTCATGGGTCTGGCTCCACGTCATCGTCCTCACCGTCTCCGTTGTCGTCGGGGTGGGATCGACGCTACGGACCGACCACGCCCGGGCACATCGGACGCTGGCAGGCACCTGTGTTCCTACCCTGGTAGGAGGCCGGCCGCCTGCCACGGTCGGATGCGACCCGGGTCACGCCTTCCTAGACTGAAGGGCATGAGTGTCCAGAGCCTCGCTCGCGATGTGCGCGACTTTCTGGACCGTCGCGTACGCAGCAAGGACCTCGACATCCCCTGGTGGGCGCCGCTGCTGTCCGCCGCCGCGCTCGTCGGAGTGGTCACGGTGGCGGTGCTCCAGCGCGAGGCCTCGGGACCGATGGTCCTGGCCGGCCTGGTCATCGTGGTCCCGTCGCTGAGCATCTTCTTCGTCCCGACCTCGGGCGAGTGGCTCAAGCACAACATGTGGGTCGTCGACGCGGTGCCGACGCTGGCCGGATCCGCGTGGCTGATGTCCCAGCCGGCGAGCTCGTTCTGGCCGCAGCACGACTTCGCACCGGCCGTGCTGGTCCCGCTCACCCTCGAGATGGTCATCCGCGAAGGTCTTCGCACCGGGACCATCTACGGGATCGCCTCGGGTGTGGTGATGTGGGTCTTCGCCGCGGATACGCCGAGCGGGGTCGGCGTGCACTTCCTGCTGCTCTTCGTCGGCTGGGTGTGCGGGCTGATGATGCTCGCCCAGATGCGCGCGCTGCGCGCCGAACGGCTCGCCCGCTCGCAGGAGCACGCGCGCGCGACCGAGGCCGAGCGCACCCGGATCGCTCGCGAGATACACGACCTGGTCGGCCACTCGCTCTCGATCACACTGCTGCACCTGACCGCGGCGAGGCGTGCCGTCGCCGAGGGGGACGACCCCGACGAAGCCGTGTCCGCGCTCACCGAGGCGGAGGCGGTCGGGCGCCGGGCGATGGCCGAGATCCGTCGCACGATGGGCGTGCTGTCGACCTCCGGCGCCGGGACGGCGCCGCTCCCCGGAGCCGCGGACGTGGTCCGGCTCGTGGAGGAGGGACGCAGCGCGGGGCAGTCGATCACCTTCACGTCGTCCGGGGATCTCTCCCGCATCGACGCCGGCGTCGGGCTGGGCATCTACCGGATCCTGCAGGAGTCGCTGGCCAACGCCATCCGGCATGCTCCCGGGGCGCCGGTCTCGGTCTCGTTGGCGGTCGCCGACGGCGTACGCCTCTCCGTGCAGAACCCGCTCGTCGGCAGCCGGCGAGGGGTCGGCGAGGGGTCCGGGCTGGCCGGCATGGCGGCCCGGGCCGAGCAGCTCCGCGGCCGGCTGTCCGCGGGAGCCGAGGAGTCGATGTGGAAGGTTGACCTGGTGATCCCACCGCACTGTCTCGTACGCAGGGCCCTGGCATGACGCCGGTCAACCCCGCCGCCAGTAGCACAGCGTCGCCGATCCGGGTGATCGTGGTCGACGACCAGGAGCTCGTACGCAGCGGCCTGCGCCGCATACTGCGACGGCGCGACGGGCTGGAGATCGTCGCCGAGTGCGCCGACGGCTCCGAGGTCGTCGCGGCACTCGAGGCCAACCCGGCCGACGTCGTCGTCATGGATCTGCGGATGCGGCAGGTCGACGGGATCACCGCGACCGGTCTCCTGCGGGCACTCCCGGACGCACCGCCGGTGCTGGTGCTGACCACGTTCGACGAGGACGAGCTCGTCTCCGGCGCCCTCCGCGCCGGGGCCGCTGGCTTCATGCTCAAGGACTCGCCCGCCGAGGAGCTGGTCATGGCCGTACGCTCGGTCGCTCTCGGCGACGCCTGGCTCGACCCCGCCATCACCGGCCGCGTCCTGGCCACCTACCGCTCCGCCGTCGAGCCGTCGGCGTCGAGCACGGTCGAGGTCTCCGAGCTCACCGACCGCGAGCTCGAGGTCCTCCGCGGTCTCGCCTCTGGCTGGACCAACTCCGAGATCGCCGAACGCCTCGTCATCTCCGAGCTCACCGTCAAGTCCCACATCGGCCGGATCTTCGCCAAGCTCGACCTCCGCGACCGCGCCGCCGCCATCGTCTTCGCGTACGACCACGGCATCGTCCGGCCAGCGATCTGACGAAATGGCGTGATGCCAGGAGTGCGCGAGCGCATTCCTGGCATCACAGGACGGGCGTCAGTGCAATGGGTCCTCGACCAGCACTACATAGGTGGCCGTGGTGTAACCCGGCTTGGTGAGCGTCACCACCAGCCGAAGGGAAACGTTCTTCCACTCGCCGATCAGCTCGAGGGACTGCTCGGAGCCGACCTCCTCGTAGACCGGCGTGCTCTGGCCGGTCTCCTTCTTGCGGATCTGCCACGAGTACGACACGTTCGCGCCTGCCGGCGCCGTGAACTCAGCGTGGATGGTCTGGGTGATCCACACATTTCCGCTGATCACCGGCGCGTCGACCGTCGGGAACACCCCCTCGACGACCACACCGGACGGCTCCGAGACGGTCTTGCCCGGCTTCCAGGTGTCCTTGATTGCGGTCACTTCCACGGACATGAGCGCGCCGAGGTCGTCGGCGCCGAGGACGTACGCCTCCTCGGTCGCTCCGGCGACAGGGCTCCCGTCACGCAGCCACTGGTAGGCGAACGAGGCGCCATCGGCACTCCACACACCCGGGTAGGCGGTGAGCTGCTCGCCGACCTGCGGTGTTCCGGTCGCGATCGGCGCCTGCGCGTTCACCAGGGGGCCGTGCGACACGATGTTCGTCGGGTCGGACGTCGCGGCCGCGGAAACGTAGCCCGTCTTCTCCGCCGTCACCCGCACAGCGAGCGCCCGCCCGGCGTCCGCCTCGCCGATGGGGTACGTCGCCTCGACCGCGTCCTTGACCGGCTCGCCGTTACGCAGCCACTGATAGCTCACCGAGACATCGTCGACGTCCCACTCGCCCGGGGTGGTCGTCAACGTGTTCCCGATGAGCGCCTCGCCCGAGACCACCGGGACAGCGACGGAGGTGATTGCCGGAGGCTGCTTCTCCTCGATGACGAGATCGCGGGTCACCGTTCCCGAATCGCCCGCCGCGATGGTGAACTCTTCCGACTGGGCCGGGACGTGCACGTCGTCCCAGAGATCGATGACCACCCGATATGTCCCCGGCTCCAACGCCCGGCTGGTGTAGCGGCCGTCGCTGTCGGTGAAGGCATACGTCACCGTGGCCCACTCGCCACCGGAAGCATCATCAAGGAACTGCTGAATCTGGACCTCGCCCCACTCGATCGGGCTGCCGTCAGCAAGGGTCACCCGGCCCGCGACTGTGGCGCCCGGGGCCAACTCGGCGTCGGCCTTGGTCGTCTCACGGACGTTGACGGTGACGACATCGGCTTCCGCGAACGTCGATTTGCCCGAGAACCATTGGCTGCTGTGTCCCTCACCGCTCGTGAACCGGAGGCGGTAGTTGCCCGCGGGGACACCGCGGACCTTGTAGCTGCCATCGGCGTAGTCGGTGTATCCGCCACGAACGTAGTCCTGGGTGTCGGCCGTGTAGACCTCCACGTATCCGTCGCCGATCGGCTCCCCGTCGGCGCCGGTCATGACACCGCTGATCAGGCCGCCGGTGGATACCTGCAGATCGACCGTGGTCGGTCCATCGTCGACATCGACGTAGCGGTAACGCTCCTCGGTGTAGAGATAGTCGTCCTCGAGGTTGAAGTCGACCTCGTACTGGCCGGCCTTCAGACCGAGGAACGAGTAGGTGCCGTCCTCGCCCGAAGTGGCCGACCCGATCCAGTCCCACGGGTCCGTGCGATAGACATCGACCGACACTCCGGCGACAGGCTGCCCAGCGTCGTCAATGACCGTGCCGGCAATCGACCCGTCACCCGTGCTCGGCGTCAGGATCGCGCTGATCGGAGCCGACTCTCCGGCGACCACGTCGGTCGCGTCCTCGATCGAAGCAGCGTCGGCATAGAACTCTTTGATCCAACCCGTGCCCGTGAATGCGACCCGATAGGTCCCTCCGGGCTTCAAGCCACCGAAGGTGAAGCTCCCGCTGCTGTCGGTGGAGACATCGCTGATGGCACTCCAGTCGCCCGACGACTCGTAGAGGATCACGCGGATGTCGTCGAGCGGGTCTCCGACCTCGTTGGTCACGGTGCCGGAGATGGTCTCGCCCATGCTCATCGCGGCATCGATGCCGCTCACCGTCGCAGAGCCGACCACCACATCGGTCGCTTGCTCACGGGTGGCCGCATCGTCGTAGTACTCACCGAGGAAGCCCTGCTCCGAGGCCTCGAACCCGACCTTGTATGTCCCCTCCGAGACGTTCAGGCGATAGGTCCCGTCAGCGGCCGTGTTGGCACCGCGGGCTCGCTTCCACTCCTGCGACTCGTCGTCGAATGACCAGGCGCTGGCGTACGCGTTCTCGATCGGACTTCCGTCAGCTGCGGTGACCCTGCCGGTGATCTGACCGTAGGCCGACATCACGGCGTCGATGCCGGGCGTCTCGCTCAGTCCCACACTGACCGTTCGGCCGGCATCCACGGTGGCCGCGGCGTCGTAGAAGACCGGCGCGACCGTCGCCGGTTCGGTGCGGTCCTCGTAATCGATCTGCGAGAAACCGAAGCGGTAGTCACCCGCGGGGACATAGAGAAGGTAGTCGCCACTCTGGTCGGTGAGAACTCGATAGGCCGGCCGAGCCCACCAGTACTCGTTGTCCTGCAGGGTGTAGCTGGTCACGGTGATGCCCCCCAAAGGCCCACCGGCGGTGTTCTCGACGTGTCCTGAGACAGTGCCGTGCGGCACCTCGGCGAGCTCTCGATCGACCCCCGTCAGGTTCGAGCCTCGCTCGACGACCTGCTCGACGTACGTCTCCTTCTCCCAACGAACCGCCTCGTTACGGAGGCCGGGGCTGCCCTCTCCGCCGCTGCGGTCGCTGGTGTTGAACACGATGCGATAGGTCTGTGCGGGCACGCGGAGTTCATAGGTGCCATCGGCCCCCGTCTTGCCCACGGCGATGACGTTGTCGAGCCATCCGCCCTGCTCGGAATAGGTCCTGGCCTCGAGCCTGATCCCGGCGAGCGGGCCGACTCCTGCACCGGTCACCGTGCCGGTGATGACGCTGTTGGCCACGAGCTCGAAGTCCGCTGTGACCGCGCCGTCGCTGATGACGATGTCGGTGCCACCGTCATTGGGCCGCTCGGCGTCCGATCCGTAGACGGCTTCGGGGTACTGGCTGTTGGCCGGCCGGACCATGAGGCGGTACGTGCCCGCGTCCAGCGGAAGGTCGTACGAGCCGTCCGCAGCGGTCGTGGCAACGATGTCGTTCCAGTGGTCGTCGTAGCACGGCCCCCAGTCGTCGTCTTCAAGACAGTAGGCCGCCACGGTGGCGTCAGCGATGCCGCCGCCGGTCTCGGCATCGACGACGCGGCCCGTGATCCCAGGGCCATCGAGGGCAGCAGCCGGTGAGGCTCCGCTCACCAAGGCCATCGCGCCGGCGGCCAGCAGCACCACCAGCGCACCGGCGAATGCTCGAAGCATGGTTCTCATCTATGTCTCTCACTACCCACGTCGCGTGCGCGGACAGCAAGCCAAGCGCCGAGACTCAACGGACCTGCCCTCCCGCAGAGGCCGGCCGCGCCGACAGGGCGGGATCAGTGTCGGATAGGTAAAACCACGACAAAGTAAAAGCATCCACTCAACGAGGCAACAGTCCCGCCGGACTGGGCGCTGCGTGACCTATCGACCGGCGCTGGTGACGCCTCGGCGGGGTCGGGTCAGGTGGTGGTGGCGAGGACGAGGGGGTGGACGGTGGCGGCGCCGGCGTCGAGGAGGGCCCGGGCGGCGAGGGTGACGGTCCAGCCGGTCGCGATGCGATCGTCGATGAGGAGTACGTCGGCACCGGGCGGGACATCGGCGTGGAGCGAGAAACGGCGGCCGATGG
Organism: Nocardioides sp. NPDC057577; assembly: GCF_042801335.1. Lineage (NCBI taxonomy): Bacteria > Bacillati > Actinomycetota > Actinomycetes > Propionibacteriales > Nocardioidaceae > Nocardioides > Nocardioides sp. NPDC057577. Next base: position 14,860 of record NZ_JBHVGB010000028.1, read on the forward strand.
CGGCGACGCGCTGGGCGGAGTTGGAGGCGCCCTGGCCGGGGCCGACGTCGGGGTCGACGATGGCCCACGAGCCGAGGACGGGGACGCGGAGATAGCGCGAGAGGCCTTCGGCGAAGTCGCGGGTGAGGGTGGGGCGGGTGGCGGACTCGACGTAGACGATGCCACCGACCCGGGGCTGCCAGTCACCCAGGACCTCGACCACCGCCCGCACGAGCGGCACCGGAACCGGGCCGTCCTGGGCGGGTTCGCGGAGGAGGTCGCGCAGCGCCTGGCCGTAGCCGAGGTCGGTCAGCCGCGCGACCGCGCGCCCCTCGAGCGGGCCGTCCTTGATCTTGCCCTTCAGTGAGATGCCGAGCCGGTCGAGGCCGGTGGGCCACATCTTCTTCGGCTCCACGACCACCCCGGGACGAGACAGCCGCGCCGAGGCCTCCTCGACCGCACCCTCGGAGACCGACGACGTCACCGCGAAGCCACCGCAGTTGTCGCACCGCCCGCAGTCCACGGCACCGGGGTCGTCGAGCTGCTCCCGCAGGAACCGCATCCGGCACTGGTCGGTCGAGATGTAGGCGAGCATCGCGTCCTGCTCCCGGCGCCGGGCCTCGGCGACCCGCTCATACCTCTCCGCGTCGTAGTCCCACGAGACACCGGTCGCCTCCCAGCCGCCGCCGACCCGGCGGGCGGCGCCGTCGACGTCGAGCACCTTGAGCATCTGCTCCAGGCGTGACCGCGACAGGTCGACGTACGTCTCCAACGCCTGTGTCGACAGGGCGCGGCCCGCCTCCGACAGGACCCCGAGGGTCTGGCGCACCTGCTCCTCACGCGGGAAGGCGAGGGAGGCGAAGTAGGCCCAGATGTCGCGGTCCTCGATGCCGGGAAGCAGCACGACGGAGGCGTCGGAGGTGCCACGCCCGGCGCGCCCGACCTGCTGGTAGTAGGAGACCGGCGAGGAGGGAGCGCCCATGTTGACCACGAACCCGAGCGTCGCGTCGAAGCCCATCCCGAGCGCCGAGGTCGCCACCAGCGCCTTGACCTTCCCGGCGGCCAGGGACTCCTCCAGGTCGGCCCGCTCGGCCGCCTCCGTGCGCCCCGAGTAGGCGGCCACGTCATGACCGCGCGAGCGCAGATAGTCGGCGATCTCCTCGGTCGCGGCCACGGTCAGGCAGTACACGATGCCCGAGCCGGGCTGCTCGGAAAGGTGGTCGGAGAGCCAGGCGAGCCGCTGCTCGGGGGTCTTCAGCGTGACCACCCCGAGCCGCAGCGACTCCCGGTCCAGCGATCCACGCAGCACCAGAACCCCCGAACCCATCTGCTCGGCGACGTCCGAGGTCACCCGAGAGTTGGCGGTCGCGGTCGTCGCGAGCACCGGGATCCCGTCAGGAAGGTCGGCCAGCAGCGTACGGATCCGGCGGTAGTCGGGCCGGAAGTCGTGCCCCCAGTCGGAGATGCAGTGGGCCTCGTCGACCACCAGCAGGCCGCACTCGGCAGCCAACCGGGGCAGCACCGCGTCGCGGAACTTCGGATTGTTGAGCCGCTCGGGGGAGACCAGCAGGACATCCACCTCACCCGCATGGATGGCCTCCTCGATCGAGATCCAGTCCTCCGGGTTGGTCGAGTTGATCGTCACCGCCCTGATCCCGGCGCGCTGGGCAGCCGCGATCTGGTTGCGCATCAGCGCGAGCAGCGGCGAGACGATCACCGTCGGCCCGAGACCCGCCTCGCGGAGCAGCAGCGTCGCCACGAAGTAGACCGCCGACTTCCCCCACCCGGTCTTCTGCACGACCAGCGCCCGGCGACGCTCGACAGCAAGCGCCGAGATCGCCGACCACTGGTCCTCGCGCAGCGTCGCGTCGTCGCGGCCCACCAGGGCACGCAGATGTGCCTCAGCACGAGAACGTACGTCGCCAGCCGGATCCGTCATGACCACATGTCTATCAGTCACCTCCGACAGAGCCGCCCAGCTCCAGCCGCGGCCAGTCGGCCAGGTCACCGAGCATCTGCCGGTCATGAGTGGCGACGACCACCGCCGCCGAGGTGGCCCGCAGCGCCGCCGTCAGTTCGTCCACCAACCCGGCCGAGAGATGGTTGGTCGGCTCGTCCAGGATCAGCAGATGCGGGAGCGAAGCGAGCCGCATCGCCAGCTCGAGCCGCCGCTGCTGCCCCTGGGACAACCGCGAAGCAGGCGTACGCCACGCCTCCCCGTCCACCAGTCCGGTCGACCGGAGCGAGGGGATCGCCCGCTCCGGCACCATCCCAGCGGTGACCAGCTGCCCACAGTGTCGGTCGTAGACCTCCGCCGCCGTCAGACCCGGCGCCCACTCGGGCTCCTCCTGACCGACGAGCGCGACCCGCACCCCCGACGAGGTCCGGACCGACCCCGCGGCAGGCACGAGCAACCCGCCCAGCACCTGCAGCAACGTCGACTTGCCGGCACCGTTCGGCCCGGTGACCAGGAGCCGGTCACCAGCGGCGATCTCAAGGGAAACGGGCGCGCCCAGACGATCCGGCTCCGATACCTCGTCACACCGCAGCAGCGTGCCGGCCCCCGGCGAGAGCGTCGGGAAGCTGAGCGACATCGGCGGCTCCGGCACAGAGATGCGGTACGCCTCGAGTGCCGCGAGGTCACGGTTGAAGGAGCGCACCACGCCGGGTGCCCGGGTCTGTCGCTGATGTTTGCCGGTGCCCTTCGGCGGGCGCCAGCCGGTGCTCAGCCGGTCCCGCGCCGCCGAGACCGAGTCCAGCAGCCGCCGATGCTCCTCCTGCTGAGCCGCGTAGTCCTGCTCCCAGCGTTCCCGGTCGCGGCGCCGGCCCTCCTGCCAGCCCTGATATCCCCCGGCGTACGTCCGTGCCCGGCCGTCCTCGCTCGGATCCAGGTCGAGGAACTCCTCGCCGACCTCGCGCAGCAGCGCGCGGTCGTGAGAGACGAGCACGACCCCGCCGGTGTGGGTCCGGACCTGCTCGGTCAGGAACGCCAGCCCCGACGCGTCGAGATGGTTGGTCGGCTCGTCGAGCATGAGGAGGTCGTGGTGCGCGCCGAGCAGACAGGCCAGCCGCACCCGGTAGCGCTGGCCGACCGACAACGTCACCAGCTCGCGTTCAGGGTCGGTGCACGCGCCCAGCGCTTCGAGCGCGATCTGCACCCGGCGCTCGGCGTCCCAGGCGTCCAGCGTGGTCGCGCGCTCCAGTGCGGCGGCGTACGTCCCGTCCGAGTCCGTCGGATCCGACGACAGCGCCACGGCAGCCTCGTCGAGCGCCCGGAGCGCGTCGTGGGACTCCGCCAGTGCGGCGGAGGTGAGGGTGGCGACGGTGTCCCCAGGACGTACGTCCAGGGCTTGCCGTGCGATCCCGAGACTTCCGTGCCGCTGAACGCGCCCGGAGTCTGGGTCGAGCAGCCCGGCGAGGACATGGAGCAGCGTGGTCTTGCCCCGGCCGTTCTCGCCGACGATGGCCAACCGGGACCGGTGGGCGGCGGAGACGGTCAGGGAGACGCCGCTCAGGACGGGGCGACCGCCCCGGGTGACGGAGATGTCCTCGGCGCGCAGGTGGGCAGAGGTGTGGTGGGTCTGTACAGACACGACAGTGAACTTCCAGCTCGCATACGGGAGCCGGGAGCGCGATGGCAGCTACCCGGCAGATGGCCGGACAGCGGCGGGAGTATGCCTCGAAGCGCCGCCGTCAGGCGACGGGACGCAGGCGCATGTAGGCGATACCGGAGTACATGCCTCCAGGGTAGACAGCGACCACCCGTCCACGCGAACCGTTATTCACCCGAGCGCACAAGACAACACCGAGCCGGTGCTGTTGGTCCTCCCCCACGGGGACCCGCAGAACCGGCCCGGCGTGTCCAGTATGCGTCCTATCGCCGCACCGGCATAACCACACGCCCGAATTCGTACTTTAGTTACCCAAAGCGGTCGACGGCGCCGTCTCCGGTAGGAAACGACGCCGTCGAGCCACTCTGTTGTCAGTGTGGCGAGATCAGCTCACGGAGACCGCGGTCCACGTCGCCTCGACGGCCGCGACCTCGGGGCTGGAGGCACCGTAGAGGTCCGAGGCCGCCTGCACCGTCGCGTCGCGCGCACCGGCGTAGTCGGTGGTCGAGGTGAAGTAGGTCGAGTTGGCACGGAACCAGATCTGCTCCGCCTTGTCGCGACCGATCCCGGCGATGGTCGAGCCGTCACAGGTCGTGCTCGAGTGCTCGACCCCACCGATCGTCTTCGAACCGGAACCCTCGGAGAGCAGGTAGAAGAAGTGGTTGCCGACACCGCTGGAGTAGTGGACGTCGAGGTCACCGGTCGAGGACGACCAGCAGTTGACCGAGTTGCCGTCGAAGGACGGGTTGTCCATCCGGCGCAGCGGGTCGCCGCCGTCGAGGATGAAGGACTCACCGATCAGGTAGTCGCCCTGGTCCTCGGCGCTGTCCGCGTAGAACTCGACCGCCGTCCCGAAGATGTCCGAGGTGGACTCGTTGAGCCCACCGGACTCACCGGAGTACTCCAGGCCCGAGGTGTTCTCGGTGACGCCGTGCGTCATCTCGTGGCCCGCGACGTCCAGCGAGACGAGCGGCCCGTAGCCGACACCGTCGCCGTCGCCGTACGTCATCTTCTCGCCGTCCCAGAAGGCGTTGACGTAGTCGTTGCCGTAGTGGACCCGGTTGTAGGAGCCCGAGCCGTCGCCGAAGATGCCGTCGCGGGCGTGGACGTTCTTGAAGTAGTCCCAGGTGACGTTGGTGCCGTACTGCGCATCGGCCGCCGCGGTCGCCCGGTCGGTGTTGGAGCCTGTGCCGAAGGTCGTGGTCGGGCTCGTGACCACGGTGCCCGCCGCACAGCCGAAGCCGAGGAGCTGGCACAGCAGGCTGTCCTCGGCGTTGTTCATGTCGGTCGTGTAGGTGCCGCCACGGGTCTCGTCGCGCAGCTCGTACTTCGAGCCGTTCTGCTTCACCTGCAGCGGGACGGTGCCGGAGTAGAGGGTGTTGCCCTCGCCGTCGATGGTGTGGATGCCCTCGACCCGGCGCAGCACCTTGCCGCTGTCCGCGTCGACGTACGTCGCGAGGCGGGACGGCGTGCCGTCGGCCTGCTTGCCCTTGGTGGTCACCCGCCACGCCAGCGTCGGCGAGCCCTCGACCGCGTCGACGACCAGCTCGGGAGCGTACTTCTTGTCGGTCTTGAGGCCCGTGATCGTCTTGGTGACGGCGTCCAGGGTCAGCGCGGCCTTCGTGGCCGCGGCCTCGGTGATGGCCGGCTTCACCGAGAGGTCGAGCACCTTGGTCAGCCCCTGGGAGACGGACGTCAGGGCGCCGGACCTGCTCTGGTGGGCGACCAGGTCGCCGCCGACGACCTCGAGGCCCTCGTACGTCCGGTTCATCCGCACGTGGGTGGCACCGTTGGTGTCCTTCAGGGTCACCACGGGCTCGAGCTCCTGGCCCGCGCCGACCTTCCAGGTCGACGGCTTGCTCGTCAGGGCGTTGATGGCCTTGTCCGCGATCGACTCGTCGTCGATCACCTTCTGGGCGGCCAGGGTCTCTGGCGTGATGGTGGAGGCGGAGTCGGCAGGGGTGGCGCCGGCTGGACTTCCGAAGGAGGCGATGAAGGCAGTTCCTGCAACGGCGACGGCGGTGGTGGCACCGGCCGCTCGAACGAATCTACGCATGGGGGTACTCCTCGAGATAAGGACCAGGATCGCCCCGGATCCTGCCACCCGATTCAGGTCCCCGACCGAACAATTTCCTGCAATGCAGCTTTATGAACAGGTCGTGCCGCGTAACTCGTTTACGTTGTTATCAAAGATTAACCAAACGCACCCGGGGGCATATCACCAGATGCGCACCCGGTCCTCCGGATCGAGCCACAGTCCGTCGCCCTGAGCAGTGCCGAAAACCTCGTGGAACTCGTCCAGGTTCCGCGCGATGTTGGCACGGAACTCCGGCGGGCTGTGCGGGTCGATAGTGAGGTACTGCTGCGCCTGCTCCTTGCGTCGCACCGTACGCCACACGTAGGCCCAGTTGAGGAAGAGCCGCTGCCGGTCGCCGACCCCGGCCGAGCCGCCGGTCGCGAGCATGTAGGCGGTGTGCGCGATCGTCAGGCCACCCAGGTCACCGATGTTCTCGCCGACGGTCAGCGCGCCGTTGACGAACTCTCCCGGCAGGTCCCGCGGCGACAGCTTGGAGTACTGCTCGATGAGCGCCTTCGTCTTCACCTCGAAGGCCGCCTTGTCCTCCGGCGACCACCAGTCCTGCATGTTGCCGTCGCCGTCGAACTGGGCACCCTGGTCATCGAAGCCGTGCCCGACCTCGTGGCCGATGACCGCGCCGATGCCGCCGTAGTTCTCCGCCGGGTGGGCGTCCTTGTCGAAGAAGGGACGCTGCAGGATGCCGGCCGGGAAGCAGATCTCGTTGGTGCCGGGGTTGTAGTAGGCGTTGACCGTCTGCGGCAGCATGAACCACTCGTCGCGGTCCACCGGTCCGCCGAGCTTGCCGAGCTGCCGGTCGGTCTCGAAGACGCTCGCCGCGGAGACGTTGCCGATCAGGTCGTCCTTGCTGATCTGCAGCGCCGAATAGTCCCGCCACTTCGACGGGTAGCCGATCTTCGGCGTGAACTTGTCGAGCTTCTCGTAGGCCTTCTCCTTGGTCTCCTCACCCATCCAGTCGAGCTCGGAGATCGACTTGCGGTAGGCCTCCAGGAGGTTGCGGACCAGCTCGTCCATCTGCGCCTTCGCCTCGGGCGGGAAGTGGCGCGCGGCGTACTCCTTGCCGACCGCCTCCCCGATCGCACCCTCGACGATCGCGACCCCGCGCTTCCAGCGTTCGCGCAGCTCAGGGGTGCCGTTGAGGGTGCGGCCGTAGAAGTCGAAGTTGGTCTCGACGAAGTCGTCGGTCAGGTAGGGCGCCGCCCAGCGCAGCACGTGGAAGTAGAGCCACGACTTCCAGTCGTCGATGTCGACCTCGCCGAGCACGGTCGAGAGATGGGCGAAGAACGACGGCTGCCGCACGACCACCTCGCCGAGCACCGCCTCGGTGGTCAGCTTCGAGCCGGAGAGGTTGCGGACGTACGCATCCCAGTTGAAGTTGGGGGCCAGCTCGCGCAGCTCGGCGAGGGTCAGCAGGTTGTAGGTCTTCTGCTTGTCGCGGGTCTCCTCGCGCGCCCAGTGTCCCTCGGCCAGGCGGGTGTCGATCCGGATGATCGTCTCGGCAGCCGCTCGCGGGTCGGGGTGCTCGGCGAGCTCGTAGAGGCGGGTCAGGTAGTCGGCGTACTTCGCCAGCACCTCGGCGAACTTCTCGTCGAAGTAGTAGTCCTTGTCGGGCAGCCCGAGGCCGCCCTGGAGCAGGTTGAAGATGTAGCGGTCGGAGGCCTTGTCGTCGTTGTCGACGTAGGAACCGAACAGCCCGTGACCGCCGATCCGCTCGACCTCGCCCAGGAACGCCGCCAGGTCGTCCGCGTCGCGGAGCCCGTCCACGGCAGCCCTCAGACCATCAAGAGGACGTACGCCGCGCGCGGCCACCCCCTCCTCGTCCATGAAGCTCGCGAAGAGGTCACCGATCTTCTGGGCGTCGCTGCCCGGCGCGCCGCCGGAGGTCGCGAGCTCCTCGATGATCGCGCGCACGTCCTTCTCGGCCTGGTCGGCGAGCATCACGAACGGCCCCCAGCTGGACCGGTCGGACGGAATCTCGACCTCCCGGAGCCAGGTGCCGTTGACGAACCCGAACAGGTCGTCCTGCGGCCGAATGCTGTCGTCCATGCCCGGGCGGGCGTCATCGAGGATCGTCACGCCCCCAGCGTAGATGCGGGGTCCCAAGCAGGTCTGCAACAACCCCGCATATGTGGGGTTGTTGCGCTGGATTGGTGAAGATCCGACGCGAGAATCCCGCACGTGCACGGTTCTGTTCGAGGTTGGAACAGGAGTTATCCACAGGGCTGCGGATTGAGGGCGACAGGCGGCACGTCGCGGACGACCGTTGCCTCCATGACAGTTGATCAGGCCTCCGAGGCCCCGTTCGACCCGATGCGGCCGTTCCTGCGTGCATCTGCGGCCGCGACCGGGAGCGTGAAGGAGCTGCGTACGCCTGCCTACAGGCGTCTGCTGCACGGCATCTACGTCTTGGCGACCGTCGAGGTGACACCGACCTTGATCGCTGAGGCCGCGCTGCTGCCGTTCGGGGAGGAGGCATGGGCGAGCCACGCCACCGCCGCCCGCGTGCTGAACCTGCCGATCCCGGCCCTGCCCGGCGAGCACGTCACCGTCGTCGACCGCCGCCGGCGTCGCGGTCGCAAGGACGTGACCTGCCACCTCGGCCGGAAGGGCTGGATCAACGTGATCTCGGGCGTCCGCGTCTCCGCCCCGCAGCAGGTCTTCGTCGAGCTGGCGACCCAGCTGAGCCTGGTCGACCTGGTGATCGTCGGTGACCACATGGTGCGCAAAGGACTCGTCGACCTCGCGACGCTGCAGAGGTTCTGCGCCGACTCCTCCGGCCCCGGCGCTGCGCTCGCGCGCGCGGCCGCCGGCTACGTACGCGGTGGGGTGGACTCTCCGATGGAGACCCGGCTCCGGATGTTGATCGTCCTCGCCGGGCTTCCTGAACCCGAGGTCAACCTGCTGGTCGGCGACGAGGTCGAGCGCCGGAAGTACGACCTCTCCTACCGTCGTTCGAAGACGATCCTCGAATACGACGGCCGCCAGCACGTCGAGCGCGTCGAGCAGTGGGAGGCCGATCTCGAGCGGCGCGAGGCGATCGACGACGACCAGTGGCGCATCATGGTCTTCGTCGCGAAGGACATCTACAGGTCGCCCGGCCGGACCCTGGAGCGGATCCAGCGCGCCTTGCTCCTGCGCGGTGAGCCCGGTGTGCCGACATCACTCACCGACACCTGGCGCGCCCACTTCCCCGGCTGGTCCTGAAAAGCGCGCACGCAAGAATCGCGCATGTGTGGAGTTTTCACCCCCACTGCCACCCCAGCCCCTGCAACTTCCATGCATATGCGGGAAAGTTGCCGGCACCGCACAGGATCAGCCCGGTTTGACGATGCGGTTCATCTCGAAGTGCATGGGGTCGGTCCACTTCCAGTTGCCGCCCCAGGTGAAGCCCCAGCGCTCGAAGATGGCGACGACGGTGCGGTCCATCTCCCCGACGGTGCCGCGCTGGTTGCCGGCGGTGTTGAGGTCGACGGCGGTGCCGAAGGCGTGGTTGGAGAGCTGGGTGGTGTTGGCGATGAAGCGGGGGTAGTAGCAGCCCGCGTACTGCTTCGGGTCGATCGTCTTGGCCAGGCCGCGGTCGACGACCTCCTGCAGCGCGGCGCGCAGCTGCGGGATCATCACCTTGTTGCAGGTCACCGACCCGAGGATCGGCACCTGGGCGGTCACGATGTGGGAGCTCACCCAGCTCGAGGCGGGGGTGATGGTGCCGTCGCCGTTGGCCCGGTAGGTGTAGTTGCCGACGGCTTCGGCGACGGTGCCGACGACGTACGCCTTCTGGGGAGCGTTGGGGTCGAGACCCGCGCGGGCGACGACGTCGAGGCGCTGAACCGAGGCGTCCGAGCCGACGACCTTCTGGATCGGCTTGACGACCCGGTTGGGGGCGATGGCGGCGGTGGAGACGATGAGCGCGTTGCCCTTCTCCATGCCCATCTCCTCGCCCCACTTGTGGTTGACGACAGCGGCGGCGAGGCCCGGCGGCTGGGGGGCGTACGCGCCGACGTGGACCGAGGTCGCATCCTTCTTCGACCCGAGGCGAACGAAGCCGTCCTTGTCGGCCGGGAGGTCCTCCTGGCGCTCGGGGTCGATCGCCACCTCGCCGCCGGCGACGCGCTGCCAGACCTCGTCGGAGTCGGCGCTCTGGAACGGGGCGAAGTTGCGGTAGGTCGACGGGTCGACGGCGACCACCTTCACCAGCCGTCCCTCGACACTGACCTGGGCCATCGAGATCTGCTCGACACCGGAGACGCCGTCGAGTCCCCGGATCTTCTTGACGTCGCCGGAGGAGAGGGTGTCCTCGGAGAGGATCAGCAGGTCGGTGGAGTGCAGCGTGCCCTCGCGCTTGCCGGGGATGTCGACGGCGTGCGACGGGTCGGCGACGGGGCTCTCGTCCTTCGCGGGCCCGCCGCTGGCGCTGGGGCTGCTGCTCGGCGAGCCCGAGCCGGGCTTCGACGGCTCGCCCGCACAGGCTGCCAGGGTCACCACGAGGACCGCGCCGATCGCCGCGGTCGCGCTCAACGAGACCCTTCGCATCCTTTACCTCCCCGCAGGAAGGTTAGGCGAGGGCTGGTGAGCACCCAACTCACGGGTAACTCAGGCGAGGACGCGCGACAGCAGCCAGGCGATGTCGTCGGCAGTCTCGTCGGGCGACTTGGTGGGCTGCATAACGTGGCTGAGCACGACCCGCACGACCGTCTCGATGGCGACATCCGCCTGGTGGTCGCTCAGCCCGTGGTCGAACCTCTCGATGTGCTCGTGGATGATCTCGGTCGCGTAGCCGAGGAGCCCCTCGCTGTGACTGGTCAGATAGGGCAGCAGCTCGGTGTCGGCGCCGTGGGTCGCCGAGACCACCGCATGCAGCAGCTTGTTGTCCTGGGCACGGTCGAGGACGGCGTACGTCGCCTGGCGGATCGCCGGGAGGAAGTCGTCCTCCTGGTCGAAGGCCGCGCTCACGACGGCGAGGAACTGCTCGAGCTCACGCAGGATCAGCGACTTCGCCAGCGCCGGCTTGGCGCCGATGTCGTTGTAGACCGTCTGCCGGCTGACCCCGCACCGCTCAGCGATGCGCGACATCGTCACGCTCGCCCATCCCGTCTCGGTGGTCATCTCGACGGCAGCGTCGAGGATCCGCTGACGAGTGGTCGTCCCAGGTCTGCCGTCCCCCATGGGCGCCAAGTCTAGTAGCCGTCCGGCGCGGCCACGTGAACCAGCCCACATTGTTTTGCACCCAATACCCCCAGGGTGCAAGAATGCACTCTATGAGTGAAAGTGCAACGTCGTGAAGCGGCTCGAGGGGACCCCCAAGGCGATCCACCGCGCCGCGCTCGAGCTCACCGAGGAGTTCGGGTACGACGGGTGGACCATGGACCATCTCGCCGACCGCGTCGGCGTCTCGCGGCGTACGTTGTTCAACCACGTCCCGAGCAAGATGGACGCCGTCCTCGGCCCCGATCACGACCCGGACCCGGCGCTGGTCGCGACGTTCGTGGAGGGCGGGCCGACGGGCGAGCTGCGCGCCGACCTCTGCGCCCTGGTCCGCACGCTGCTCGAGGCCGACCACATCGACGGCGAGGAGCTCCGGCTCGTTCGGCACGTCCTCGTCCGCAACCCCCAGGTGCACGAGGCGGCGCACGGCCGTTTCGAGAAGGGCACCCACCACTTCGCCGAGATCCTCTCCGCGCGCGAGGGCAACAGCATGTCTCCGGAGCTCGCCGGAGTCCTCCTCAAGCTCGTGATCGTCGTCTTCGACGCCGCGCTCGACCGCTATCTCGAGAACCCGTCGGACGGCACCGTCGCCGACCACTTCACCCGGATCTTCGACGACCTCGTCGATCTCTTCTGACCTACCTAGGGAGAACCCCTGATGGCCAAGCTGCTCTATCGACTCGGAAAGACCGCCTACCGGCGATGGCCGGTGTTCATCGCCGCCTGGCTGGTCGTGATCATCGGCATCGGCGCGGTGGCGACCACGATGTCCAAGCCGATGTCCACCACCTTCACCATGCCCGGCCTCGAGTCGGTCGAGGCCGCCGAGGAACTGCCCGAGATCATGGGCACCGAAGGCGGTTCGGTGCTCGACGCCGCCTCGATCGAGGTGGTCGTCGCCGCTCCCGAGGGCGAGACCCTCACGACCCCTGAGAACCAGGCGGCCGTGAACGACCTCGTGACGAAGCTCGCCGCGCTCGACGACGTACCGGACCAGATCTCCTACATCTGGACCCCGGAGATGGCCGAGGCCGCTGCCCCGGCGACCGCGAAGGCCATGTCGGCCGAGAGCGGTCAGGAGGTGACGACGCAGCAGGCGCTGCAGATGCTGCTCGGTCAGCTCCAGGCCCAGCCGACACTGTCCGAGAACGGCCGGATCGGCCTCATCTCGACCGAGTTCGAGGACCTCGAGGCGACCGACGTGACTCCCGAGATGCAGAAGGAGGTCACCGACGTCATCGAAGACGCCGCCGAGGCCTCCGGCCTGCAGATCGAGGTGCGCGGCCAGGGCATGCAGGTCATGGAGATCGGCAGCGCCAGCTCGGAGCTGTTCGGCATCATCATCGCCCTGTTCATCCTGCTGATCACCTTCGGCTCGTTCGTGGCCGCCGGCCTCCCGATCATCACCGCGGGCGTCGGCGTCGGCATCGGCACGATGGGCATCACCGCCCTGACCGCCTTCACCGGCGTCTCCTCGACCACCCCGATGCTCGCCACGATGATCGGCCTGGCGGTCGGGATCGACTACGCCCTCTTCATCCTGTCGCGCTACCGCAGCGAGCTCGATCACACCGACGACCGTGAGGAAGCGATCGGCATCGCGGTCGGCACCGCCGGCTCCGCGGTCGTCTTCGCCGGCCTGACCGTCGTCATCGCCCTCGCCGCGCTCAGCGTCGTCGGCATCCCGTTCCTGACCGCGATGGGTCTCGGCGCCGCCGTCACCGTCGTGGTCGCGGTCCTGGTCGCGCTGACCTTGCTGCCCGCGATCCTCGGTCTGTTCAAGTCGAAGGCCTTCGGCCTGACCGTACGCCGCTACAACCCGAAGCGTGAGGCCGACGGCCACATCCTCAACAACGGCGTACGTTGGGCCCGGTTCATCGGCAAGGCGCCGATCGTGTGGGTGCTGATCGCCGTCGTCGGCCTCGGTTCGCTGGCCATCCCGTTCAAGGACCTGCACCTGGGCATGCCGGGCGACGGCACCGCTCCGGCGGACAGCTCGCGCCGCCAGGCGGTCGAGCTGGTCGAGGAGGGCTTCGGCCCGGGCCGCCTCGACCCGATGATGCTCGTGGTCGACGCCCGCGACATGTCCGGCGACACGGCCGCGAAGCAGAAGGCGTACGCCGAGGTCGCCGACTGGGCCGCCTCGCTGGACGGCGTCGCCAAGGTGGTCCCGCCCTCGGGCAACGACAACGGCGCGGTCATCCTGATCGAGCCGGAGACCGCCCCGGAGGACGAGGCGACCGAGGATCTGCTCGCCGACCTGCGTGACGGCGAGGGCGCGATCGAGGAGGCGACCGGCACGGATCTCGCGGTCACCGGCACCTCGGCGATCATGTCCGACATCTCCGAGAAGCTCAACGACGCGCTGCTGCCCTACCTCGCGATCGTGATCGGCCTGGCGTTCATCCTGCTGATGCTCGTCTTCCGCTCGATCCTGGTGCCGCTGACCGCGACGCTTGGCTTCCTGCTCTCGGTCCTGGCCACGCTCGGGGCCACGGTCGCGATCTTCCAGGAGGGCGCCTTCGGCATCTTCGAGGGCCAGCCGATCGTCAGCTTCATCCCGATCTTCCTGATCGGGTTGGTCTTCGGGCTGGCGATGGACTACCAGGTCTTCCTGGTGACCCGGATCCGCGAGGCCCACGTCCACGGCGCCTCCTACCGCGAGGCGGTGGTCGACGGGTTCCGCAACTCGGCACGCGTCGTCACCGCCGCGGCGCTGATCATGACCGCGGTGTTCTCCGGCTTCATCCTGATGGATGACCCGATCATCAAGTCGATGGGCTTCGCGCTCTCGGCGGCGGTCCTCTTCGACGCCTTCGTGGTCCGGATGCTCCTCATCCCGACCCTGATGTACCTGATGAAGGAGAAGGCCTGGTGGCTGCCGAAGTGGCTCGACCGGATCCTCCCCAACGTCGATGTCGAGGGCGAGAGCCTGGAGCGGCACTACCTCTCCGACCGCTACGCCGACGAGCAGCGTGAACCGGAGCTCTCCAAGAGCTGACGTCCGCTGACGAAGGACAGCCCCCGATCTCGTACGAGGCCGGGGGCTGTCTCCTGTCCGAGGAGGCTACGGAACGGAGTCCGAGGCGAGAGGCACGAAGTCGACCTTCTCGCGCACGCCACAGTCCGGGCAGCACCAGTCGTCCGGCACGTCCCCCCACGAGGTGCCGGCGGCGAACCCTTCTGCCTCGTTGCCCTCCTCCACTCGGTAGGTGTAGCCGCACCCGGGACAGCGGGCCGCCAGCACCTCCTGACCGATGACCTGCGCGACGGTGTCGTCGCCGGCCTCGGCCTGGTCGGCCGCGGGCGGCGGATACTTCGTCAGGATCTTGTCCCGCTTGCGCGGCAGGATGTTGGCGCGCGAGATGTCGCCGTCGAAGTGCGCCAGCACCCTGGGGTCCATCACCCGGCGCCAGACCGGCGGCAGGATCGCGATCAGGATCATCCCGGCATAGCCCGTCGGGAGCACCGGGGACTCCTTGTAGTCGCGCAGGGTCTGGTAGCGGCGTACGGGGTTGGCGTGGTGGTCGCTGTGGCGCTGCAGGTGGTAGAGCAGCACGTTGGTGGCGATGTTGTTGGAGTTCCAGGAGTGGCTGGGGTCGACCCGCTCGTAGCGCCGGCCCACGCGTCGTCGCAGCATCCCGTAGTGCTCCATGTAGTTGATCACCTCCAGCAGCGAGAACCCGACGACGGCCTGGATCAGCAGGAACGGGATCACCACCGGCCCGAGCCACACGATCAGCGCGCCCCAGAGCATCGCGGACATCAGCCAGGCGTTGAGGACGTCGTTGCCGATCCGGAAGGGATGCTGGTCACGGCGGGCGTACCTCTTCTTCTCCAGGCGCCACGCGCTCTTCAGCGACCCCGAGACCGTGCGGGGCCAGAAGGCGTAGAAGGACTCGCCGACCTTGGCCGAGGCCGGGTCCTCGGGGGTCGCGACGCGGACGTGGTGGCCGCGGTTGTGCTCGATGTAGAAGTGGCCGTAGAAGCTCTGCGCGAGCGCGATCTTGGAGAGCCAGCGCTCGACGTCCTCGCGCTTGTGGCCGAGCTCGTGGGCGGTGTTGATGCCGATCCCGCCGATGCAGCCGACCGAGATCGCCAGCCCGACCCGGTCGATGATGCTCAGCGTGTGGCCGTCCAGGGCGCCGTGGGCGGCGATCGCCATGCCCCCGATGAAGACGGCGTACTGCAGCGGGAGGTAGGAGTAGACGATCCAGCGGTAGTAGCGGTCGTTCTCCAGCGCCTCGATCATGTCGTCGGGCGGGTTGGACTGGTCGAGCCCCGCGAAGAGGTCGATCGCCGGGACGACGATGAGGATGATGATCGGCCCGGTCCACAGGAACGCGCCGATGTCGGTGAGATGCCAGCCGCCGATCGCGATGAAGCCGAGGATGGGGACCACCAGCCCCAGCAGCCACAGGTAGCGCTTCTTGTCACGCCAGCGATCGGTCGAGCCGTCGGGCACGGTGCTGTTCGCGATCTCCATCGACGTCTCCCTTGACAAATCAGGATGATCTGTCAAGTGTCGTACGTCACGTCACCGGTTGTAAATAGGATGGGCCCATGACGACGAGCCTGCCCTTCGGCATCGACTTCGGCGGCACGGGCATCAAGGGTGCCCCGATCGATCTCGCGACCGGCGAGTTCGCCGAGGAACGCGTACGCATCCCGACACCCGAACGCTCCACCCCCGACGCCATCGCCGAAATCTTCGTGGACCTGCTCTCCCAGTTCCCGGACTACGACGGGAAGGTCGGTGTGACCGTCCCGGGCGTCGTACGTCACGGGGTCGTCCACTCCGCGGCCAACATCGACAAGTCCTGGATCGGCGCCGACGCGGACGCGATCTTCACCGCGGCCACCGGGCGAGACGTGCACGTGGTCAACGACGCCGACGCGGCCGGCCTGGCCGAAGTCCGCTACGGCGCCGCGCAGGGTCGCCGCGGGCTGGTCATCATGACCACCCTCGGCACCGGTATCGGCTCGGCACTCCTCTACGACGGCATGCTCGTGCCCAACACCGAGCTCGGCCACCTCGAGCTCGACGGCCACGACGCCGAGACCCGCGCCTCCAACATCGCCCGCAAGCGCGAGGAGCTCTCCTGGAAGCACTGGGCCAAGCGGCTGGAGAAGTACTACCGGCACCTGGAGATGCTCTTCTCGCCCGACCTATTCCTTGTCGGCGGAGGGGTCTCGAAGGAGGCGGCGGAATTCCTGCCGCTGCTCGACCTGGACACCGAGATCATTCCGGCGAAGCTGCTCAACACCGCCGGGGCCGTAGGGGCCGCGTTGTACGCCGAAGAGCTCGCCACCGACTGATCCCGGCGGCGGCTGTGGACCTGGCGGGCCCGGGTGCATCGGCGGCATCGGGGGCATCGGCTGCATCGGCGGGGCCGGGCGATCCCACGGCGCGCCCGCCTTCTTCGTCTCCTTGACCTGGGCGAGGAACGCCTTGCGGTTCGCCCGCCGCAGCCGGCGGGCCTCGCGTCGGCGCCGTGACCACGGGCTGCGCAGCACCCGGAACGCTGCGTACGCCGCACCGGCGAGCACGAGCAGCGCGACCAGACCGGCGGCCAGCGCCCAGTCGGCCCGGGCGCTCACCCCGGCCGCGGTGGCCGAGGCGTCCTCGAGATGACCGTTGTCCAGGTCTGCGCGGGCGCTGGCCGCGCCCAGGTCGAGGAACAGCACCAGCTCACCGATCTCGGTCAGCGGGTTCTGCATCCCCTCGACCTCGTCCGTCGCTGCACCGACCTCGGTGACCACCTCGGCTGCTCGGGGAAGGGTGGTGGCGAGGTCGCGGTACTCGGCCTCGTCGTTGGCGCCCTCGTAGGCGTTCTTGACCGCGGTCGGCACCGGCAGACCGGCCTCCTCGGCCGCCGCCTGGACCTTGACGGCATCGGCGTTCGCCTCACCGATCTGCCCCACGACACCGTCCACGTCCTCGAAGCTCCACTCGGCCATGACGCCGCGGAGCCCTCGCGGCGGCAGCCACTCGCCGTTGACACGGTCGATCTCGGCGTACGCCTTGCGGGCCTCGGCCCTCGGCTCGAGCTGCTTGGCCTCGGCGCGGGTGAGCACCCAGTTCTTCAGCGGCTTCTCCGGGGAGCCGTCCGTGTCGTACCTCTGCACGATGTCGAGGAAGAAGCGCCAGTCGACCGGGCCGCTGGTGATCTGGTCATCGGGGGCGTCGTAACCGCTGCGGCCGTCGTAGACGTCGTCGACCACACGGGTCAGCTCCTCGTCAGAGAGGTCCGCGAGCATGGCCGAGACGGCTGTGTAGGCAGCCGGATAGCCGTACGCATCCTTCTCCTGGCTCCGCCCGGCGGCATCCCAGGTCAGGAGCGGGAACGCGGCCTTGCCGCGACGCTTCACCTTGCCGTACTTCTGCCCCTTGGCGCCGACCTTCTTCGTCGCGTGCTGGGCGACGACCTCGGTCAGGCCTTCGCTCAGCCAGCGGCCCTCGACGATGTCGGGGTTGATCCAGGCGTGGGTCATCTCGTGGTAGAGGATCGCCGTGTCCAGGTCCTCGGAGACGACGATCTCATCGGCGTCGGAGTCGAACCAGGCGTAGCCGACCGCCTCCGCCGAGCCGTCCTCACGAATCGTCTCCAGCCCGCCGGGCCACTCGTTGCCGGTCAGGCCCTCCAGCACGGGCATGCCCTCGGTGACTCGCTTCTCGGCGAAGTCGAGCCACTCCTCGTCCTTAGGGAAGCTCTGCAGCGACAGCTTCGTGTCGCCGACCTCGATCTTCTTCTCGTCGAAGGCCTTCGGATCGCGGGCCGAGACGCCGGCGTCGACGAAGTCGCCTTCGGAGTGCCAGGTCGTCTTGTTGCCCTTGGTCCGCTTGTCGAAGTCGCCCGAGGAGGCGGTGAACGTCATCGACTTCGGGAGCACGACGTCGACAGTCACCTCCCCATCGTCACCGAGGCCGATCACGGGGAAGACGGCGTACCCCTCGCCGATCCGGATGTGATTCTTCTTCGCCCGGATCGGGGCACCCTTCAGCTCGTACGTCCAGGTGATGGTGCGCGACTTGCCGTAGTAGAGGTTCGGGAAGGACACCGTCACCACCTCGAGCCCGGTGCCATCGATCTTCTCGGTGCTCACCGGCAGCTTCGCCCCGTTGCTGGTCGCTCTGACCTTCTTCGCGCCGGCCGGGATCGGGATCGCGTGGCCGGTCAGGAAGTAGTAGGTCGTGGCCGTGCTCGGCTGCTGGTTGGTGACCGTGACCTCGGCCTTGACCTTGACGGTGCGGGCCTTCTCGTCGAGCACGTAGCGGGTGCGCGAGGACTCGCCGACACCGTCGTTGGGCGCCGCGACGGCTGCCGGCGCGGTCGTCACCAGCCCAGCACCGAGCACCCCCAGCACGAAAATTCCTGCCGCTGCGCGCCGGAGTCGACCTGCTCCCTGACCGTTCTTCACCTGGGCACCTTAGTCCGATGCCCCGCCGGGTACGTCTTCTTTATCCCGTTCCCGGGACGTACGTCCGGGGCATCACGCCCATGGCGTGCCCCACTTGTCGGCGAAAGCCGTCTCCTCGAGCGGCCGCCGGACACGCTCGCGCTGCTCCCGCTCGGCGTCGAGCGGGTCGACCTGCGTCGGGTCGCCGTGGAGACCGACCGCGATCCCGGTCATCACCTTCCACCAGTCCGGTACGCCGAAGGCCGCTGCCACGGCATCGTGGTCGAACCCGGCGAACTGGTGGGAGGAGAGGCCGAGCGAGGCGGCCTGGACGGTCAGGTGCGCCGCCGCCTGGCCGAGGTCGTAGTGGGAGTAGTCGGACCACTTCGGGCCGTTGCCGTCCGGCCCGACGCCGATCTGGGAGATGGCGACGAAGATCGCCGAGGCCCTCGGCACCCAGCCGGAGTTGCCGCGGGAGAGGTGGGACACGAAGGTCTCGTGGCCGGCCGATCCACGGGGCAGGACCAGGAACGACCAGGGCTGGCTGTTGCCGGCGCTCGGCGCCCACCGGGCCGCTTCGAGGAGCAGCCTGATCTCGGCGTCATCGAGCTCGTGGGCCGGGTCGAAGACACTCACCGACCAGCGGTCACGCAGGTGCTCGGTCAGATCCTCGGCGCCGGCCTGGGGCGCGCGCTTCGCGGCAGTCATGCCCCTATTCTGCAATGTCTACCGACTTGGACGACAAACTGTCTCAGAGCGCGTCCGGCTCTACGAGCGAGCAGAAAATGACGGCGGGCTGGTGACGTACAGGATCCTGTAGGTCACCAGCCCGCCGATCGGTCAGGCAGGGACTCGCGCGAGGGCGGAGACGATCTCGTCGACCTTGGTCTTGGCGTCACCGAAGAGCATCTGCGTGTTCTCCCGGAAGAAGAGCGGGTTCTGCACACCGGCATAGCCCGCGGCCATCGACCGCTTGAAGACGACCACGTTCTTGGCCTCCCAGACCTTGAGCACCGGCATGCCCGCGATCGGGCTGCTCGGGTCCTCGGCGGCGGCCGGGTTCACGGTGTCGTTGGCACCGATGACCAGGACGACGTCGGTCTCGGCCAGGTCGTCGTTGATCTCGTCCATCTCCAGGACGATGTCGTAGGGCACCTTGGCCTCGGCCAGCAGCACGTTCATGTGGCCGGGGAGACGGCCGGCGACGGGGTGGATGCCGAAACGTACGTTCACGCCCTTGTCCCGCAGGATGCGGGTGAGCTCGGCGACCGGGTACTGCGCCTGGGCGACGGCCATGCCGTAGCCCGGGGTGATCACGACGGAGGATGCGCCGGCGAGGAGCTCGGCGGTGTCCTCGGCGTTGATCTCGCGGTGCTCGCCGTAGTCGACGTCACCGGACGGCCCGGCCTCGATGCCGAACCCGCCGGCGATGACCGAGATGAACGAGCGGTTCATCGCCTTGCACATGATGTAGGAGAGGTAGGCACCCGAGGAGCCGACCAGGGCACCGGTGACGATCAGCAGGTCGTTGCTCAGGAGGAAGCCCGAGGCGGCCGCGGCCCATCCGGAGTAGCTGTTGAGCATCGAGACCACGACCGGCATGTCACCGCCACCGATGGAGGCGACCAGGTGCCAGCCGAGCGCCAGCGCCACGACGGTGACCGCGATCAGCAGCGGGAGCGTCGGGTTGATGACGTAGACGACCGTCAGGATCACGAAGACGACCAGGGCGCCGATGTTGATGACGTTCTTGCCGGGCAGCATCAGCGGGGCCGAGGAGATCCGCGCGGAGAGCTTGAGGAAGGCGACGATCGAGCCGGTGAAGGTGACCGCACCGATGAAGACACCGATGAAGACCTCGGCCGAGTGGATGGCTCCGCCGTGAACGTGGCCAGCGGCGGCCTCGAGGTGGCCGTTCCAGCCGATCAGGACGGCGGCCAGACCGACGAACGAGTGCAGCAGCGCGATCAGC
The DNA here is from genome assembly GCF_042801335.1 of Nocardioides sp. NPDC057577. Lineage (NCBI taxonomy): Bacteria > Bacillati > Actinomycetota > Actinomycetes > Propionibacteriales > Nocardioidaceae > Nocardioides > Nocardioides sp. NPDC057577. The sequence continues at coordinate 35,120 of NZ_JBHVGB010000028.1, forward strand.
TCGGGCATGCCGGTCATCTCGACGACCTTGGCACGCCACAGGCCGATGACGGCGCCGATGGAGACGGCGGCGACCAGGACGATCACCGCGGTGGCGGTGCCGCCGTCGACGACCTGGATGACGGTCGCGACCAGCGCCAGCGTCATGCCGAGGACACCGTAGAGCCAGCCCTGCGAGGCGGTCTCGTGCTTGGACAGCCCCGCCAGGGACAGGATGAAGAGGAGGGCGGCGACGAGGTAGGCCGCACCGGCGATCGAGAAGATATCCATGATCAGGCCTTCCGGAACATCGAGAGCATGCGGCGGGTCACGGCGAAGCCACCGAAGATGTTGATGCTCGCCAGCAGCGTGGCGATGCCCGCGAGCACGAGCACGACGTTGTCAGCGACGGTGAGCTGCAGCAGGGCGCCCACCACGACGATGCCGGAGATCGCGTTGGTCACCGACATCAGCGGGGTGTGCAGCGCGTGGTGCACATGGCCGATCACGTAGAACCCGATCACCACCGACAGCGTCAGCACCGTGAAGTGCCGGGTGATCTCGGCCGGAGCGACAGCGTTGAGCAGGAAGAGCGCGAGCGCACCGGTGCCGACCAGGGCGAGCTTCGCTCCGGCGGAGAGCGGCTTCTTCTCCTCCTTGACCGCGACCTCGGCGGGCGCGGCCACCGCGGGAGCGGCGGACACCTGGACCGGCGGAGGCGGCCAGAGCACGCCACCGTCGTGCACGACGGTCAGGCCGCGCTGGACCTGGTCCTCGAGATCGAGGGCGAGTACGCCGTCCTTCTCGGGCGTCACCAGCTTCATCAGGTTCACCAGGTTGGTGCCGTAGAGCTGGCTGGACTGCGCGGGCAGGCGCGCGGGCAGGTCGGTGTAGCCGATGATCGTGACGCCGTTGGGCGTGGTGACGACCTCGTCCTTGACGGTGCCTTCCACGTTGCCGCCCATCGCGGCCGCCATGTCGACGATGACCGAGCCGGACTTCATGCTCGCCACGTCGGCCGCCGTGATCAGGCGCGGCGCCGGGCGGCCCGGGATCAGCGCGGTCGTCACGATGATGTCGACGTCCTCGGCCTGCTCGGAGTAGATCTCCGCGGCGCGCTGGTCGTAGGCCTCCGAGGTCGCCTTCGCGTAGCCGTCGGTCGACTTCTCGACCTCGACCTCCACCTTCAGGTATTCACCACCGAGCGACTTGACCTGGTCGGCGACCTCCGGACGAGGGTCGGTCGCCCGCACGATCGCGCCCAGCGAGCTCGCCGCACCGATGGCGGCCAGACCGGCCACACCGGCACCGGCCACCAGCACCTTCGCCGGCGGCACCTTGCCCGCCGCGGTCACCTGGCCGGTGAAGAAGCGGCCGAAGCGGTGGGCCGCCTCGACGACGGCGCGGTAGCCCGCGATGTTGGCCTGGCTGGAGAGGATGTCCATGGACTGGGCGCGCGAGATGCGCGGCACCGCGTCCATCGCGAAGGCGTCGACCTTGCGGGCGGCCAGGGCGTCGAGGAGCTCGGCGCTCTGCGCCGGCGCCAGCGGCGCGACCAGGGTGGCGCCGCTCTTCAGCAGCTCGACCTCGCCGACGGAGGGCGCATTGACCCGGAAGACCAGGTCGGCACCCCACGCGTCGGAGGCCGTGCCGATGCGGGCGCCTGCCTCGGCGTACGCCTCGTCCTTGAAGCTGGACGCCTCGCCGGCTCCACCCTCGATGACGACGTCATAGCCCAGACCGGTCAGTTGTTTGACGGTCGCGGGGGTGGCCGCCACCCGGGTCTCCCCAGGCTTCGTCTCTCGGGTCACTCCGATGAGCATCCTCGACTCCTTGGTCTGCTACGCGCGGTGTCTTCAGTCTCCAGCATGGCGGGGTTCCGGTCAGGCGATCTGCGTGTGACCGATGGTTGACCGGCACCGACCGGAACCCCACCGTGCTGGTTACTGGCCGGTAACGGTAGGGCAGATCAGCAGGTGGACACCAGGGTTGTCCGGTTGTATCGGTCCAAGACCTGTGGTCTTCCTCACGTCCTCACAGCCGGCCGATACGGCGCCTTCGGGGTAGTCCGGGAGCGAACTGCCCATTTACCGGCAAGTAATAGGCAGTTCGCTACCGGACTACCCCGAAATCAGCGCCTGGAAGCCAGAGAGACCCGGATCTACAGCCAGCTGAGACTCGCGCCGTGGGCCTGGAACCAGCCCACCGCGCGCCCGTCGACGGCGAGACAGAAGTGATGATCCGAGTCGGGCCGGCTGGGTGCGTCGGCGGCGAGCGACGGGATCACGCTCGGACCCTCCAGGCTGATCCAGTGGCAGCGGCCGGCGGCCACGAGAGTACGCATCCGATCCTCCAGTTCGGCGCGGTCGTGTTCGTCCAGGTACGCCGCGGCGGCGCTGTGATGGACCACCGGCGTGCCGCCCGAGGCGGCGGCGATCTCGAGCGCGCTCTCCAGCCGGTCGAGCATGTCGCCGGCGAGGAGGCGGGGTGGCTCGGCCCTGGTCACCTCGATCGCAGCGGCGAGGCGGTCACGGCGCTCGTCGTGGCCCGGCCAGATCAGCGTGAGCAACCAGCTCATGTCCTCCTCGTCGGTGACGTCGAGCGGGTTGAGGTCGACACCGACGCGAGCGGTGATGCGGGGAAAGGCCGCCGGAACAGGGACCGGCCCGACCGCCGGGATCCGAAGGGTCGGCCCACCCGAACCGCGGAGCTCGCCCGCACCGTCCCAGAGATAGTCGTAGCGGTCCGGGTAGAGGCACAGACCTGCGCTGGCGCCGAGCTCCACGAGTGCGAACGGCCCGTCTCCGAGCATCCCCAGCGCCGGGGTCAGCGCCGCCAGCCGGGCGACCTCGTTGGTCTGCGTACGCCGCGCAAGGATCGTCCGGCGCACAGCCGGCCACTCGGGTCCGAGGAGCAGGGCCCGCAGGTCGTCGTACGGCCCCGGCTCCAGCCCGTGCCGGCGGGCCGCGGCGAAGACCAGGTTGGCCTGCTGCTTCAGCGTCGGCAGGTCGCTCAGCACCCCGAGCACTTCCGGGTCATCCGCGACACCCATCGCCCAGGCGCTGTAGCAGGGCGAGGTGGCCATCTCGGACGAGTGGTGTCGGTAGCTCTCTCGGATGTCGGTCAGGTCGTTCAACGGCAGCATGGCGTCTCCTCCGTAGCGAGCGGGTCGAGAGCTCACCGTGCCGCCGCGAGGCCTGCCGCCGCGATGTCGATCGAGTCGACATGGCACCGGAACCGGTCCATGGGCGAGAGTGGCGTCGTGACGGAGTGGATCACGACGCGGGAGGCCGCCCAACGCCTCGGGGTGAAGCGCACGACGCTCTACACCTATGTCAGCCGACGACTGCTCACCCGGCGCCGCAGCGGCGCCGAGAGCCTGTTCGACCGCGCCGAGATCGACGCGCTGGCCAGCACCCGTCACCATCCCGGCTCCCCGCTCGGCGTGCTGCCGATGCGTTCGGTCCGGTCGAGCGTGAGCGAGGTACGCGAGGGGGAGCTGTTCCTGCGCGGCGTACCGCTGGCCGACCTGGCCGATGAGCCGTGGGACGAGGTGGTCGATCTCGTCCTGGGGACGGCTCCCGGGTTCGCCGTCGACGTGCCGGAGCACCTGACCGCGCTGCCGCTCAACCGCCGGCTCCCCGCGCTCGCCCAGTGGGCGGGGTCCCGCGGCGGGGTCGAGCCCGCTGCCGCTGCCGGCGTCGGCAAGGGACTGCTCGGCGCCGTCGCGGTCGCGCTCGGCGGCCCGGCAGAGCCGGGCCGGCCGGTCCCCGACGCGGTCTTCGCCGCCGTCGCCGGACGCCCGGGAAGCCCCCGGGAGATCGCCACGCTCAACACCGCGTTGGTCGCACTGGTCGACCATGGTCTGGCGGCCTCGGTGGTCGCGGCCAGGGTCGCGGCCTCGGCCCGGGCCTCGGCGTACGACTGCCTGGTCGCCGGGTACGCCGCGCTCTCCGGGCAGCTGCACGGTGGCATCGGCCCGTCCGCGCTCGCGGTGCTGCGGGACGGCCCGCCCGCCGACCCGAGCCGCCCGGTGACCGGCTTCGGACACTGGCGCCACCCCGACGGCGACCCGCGGGCCGACGCGATCCTCGCTCGTCTCGCGCTCGTCGACGGCTCCGCGCCCGTCCTGGCCCGTCTGGACGAGATCGCCGCCCGCACCGACCGCCTGCCGAGCATCGACGGGGCGCTCGCGGCATTCACCGTCACCTGCGAGCTGCCCGATGCCGCCGCGGAGGTGTTCTTCCAGGTCGGTCGTACGGTCGGCCTCGCGGCGCACATCGTCGAGGAGTCCGAGGAGGATCCGCTGCGCTGGCGCGCGACGGATCCTGCCGACTGACAACCCGTCACCCGGCGGCCGGTCGCTCGCTGTCGAGCTGCCCCATGAACTGGGTCGGGTAGCGGTCGCCGCGGGCGGCGCCGACGGGCACGGCGGCGTCGATGCGGGCGAGGTCGGCCTTGTCGAGGGTGACGGCGTTGGCACCGACCATCGACTCGACCTGGCTGACCCGGCGCGCGCCGATGACGGGGACGATGTGCTCGCTCTGGGCGGCGACCCAGGCGATCGCGAGCTGGGCCAGGGTGATGCCCTTGGCCGTGGCGATCTCCTCGAGGGTGGCGAGCAGCGCGCGGTTGTGGTCGAGGTTGTCGCCCTGGAAGCGCGGCATCATCGCGAGCGAGCCGCCGAGGGCACCGCTTCCACCGATCAGGCCACGGCCGAGAACGCTGTACGCGGTGATGCCGATGCCCAGCTCGCGGCAGGTGTCGAGGATGCCGTTGGTCTCGATCCCCCGGCTGAGCAGGGAGTACTCGATCTGCAGGTCGCTGATCGAGGCCACCGCGGTGGCCCGCCGGATGGTGTCGGCGCTGACCTCGCTGAGTCCGATGTGGCGTACGTATCCCGCCTCCACCAGCTCCTGGACCGCGCCGACGGTCTCCTCGATCGGGACCTGTGGGTCGACGCGGGCGGGGCGGTAGATGTCGATGTGGTCGGTGCCGAGCCGCTGGAGGGAGTAGGTCAGGAAGGACCTGACCGCCTCGGGGCGGCCGTCGAAGCCGACCGGCATCCCGGCAGGCGTGATCAGGGCGCCGAACTTCACCGAGAGCACCGCGTCGTCGCGGCTGCGCTCGCGCAGCGCCCGGGCGATCAGCATCTCGTTGTGGCCGGCGCCGTAGAAGTCGCCGGTGTCGATCAGGGTGCCGCCGGCGTCGAGGTAGGCGTGGATGACGCGTACGCCCTCGTCGTCGTCGACAGCGCCGTAGGCGCCGGAGAGGCTCATGCCGCCCAGCGCGGGCGAGGTGACGGTGGGGCCGGTCTTGCCGAGCTGTCGGCTGCTGAACTGAGTCTTGTCGGAAGTCGTCATGCCATCCAGCGTGCGGCGCTCGACCGACGCGCGGCAGGCACGGCACATCCAGGGAGAGGCTCTCCCTGGATAACCGGTCACGACCGACGGAGGATGGAGCGTGTGATCGACCGCCATGAGCTCGCCGACTTCCTGCGTCGGCGCCGGGAGCTGCTCCGGCCCTCCGACGTCGGCCTCCCGGACGGGTTGCGGCGGCGTACTCCGGGGTTGCGGCGGGAGGAAGTGGCCTCGCTCGCCGGGATCTCGACCGACCACTACACCCGGCTGGAGCAGGCGCGTGGGTCCGCGCCGTCGGAGTCCGTGCTCTCCGCGATCGCGCGAGCGCTGCAGTGCGATCTCGACGAACGCGACCACCTCTACTACCTCGCCGGGATGACACCGGCTCCTCGTCGCGCCGGTGGCTACGTACGTCCTGGGCTGATCGCGCTCGCCCGGCGGCTGACCGACATCCCCGTCATGATCTGCACCGACATCGGCGAGATCGCCTGGCGCAACGAGCTCGCCACCGCACTGACCCCGCCTCTGCCCGAGCGGCCCGGCCGCGACCGCAACATCTACTGGCGCTGGTTCATGAAGCCCGAGCTGCGGCCGGCGCCGCCGGATGACTGGGACCGGCTCTCCGCCAACCATGTGATGGACCTGCGCGCGACGTACGCCCGCAGGGCCGGCGAACCGGACATCACCTCGCTCGTGCACGACCTCCTCGGGGCGAGCGAGGAGTTCCGCGGGCTCTGGGAGCGGCACCAGGTGGCAGTGCGGCGTGCCGACGTGAAGACGTTCGTCCACCCCGAGGTCGGCGCGGTCTCCGTACGCTGTGAGGTCCTGCTCACCGAGGAGGCCGACGTGAAGCTGCTCGCCTACTTCCCGCTCGAGGGCACCGATGCCGCGGAGAAGCTCGAGCTGCTCCGCGTCATCGGCACCCAACGGCTCACGAGCGAGGGCTCATCACCCACCTGAGCGCGATGAAGCGGATCAGCGTGGCTGCGGCGTTGGCGGCCACGAGCACGACGATCTCGACCGCCCGCGCAGGTGTCGGCGCGGCCAGGTGGAGGAGCGCGAGCGATCCGGAGGTCAGGGTCAGCCCGACCCCGAAGGCGGCCAGCCCGGCGACGTGATGCTTGACCGCGCCCTGTCGCACGGTGATCCCGAAGGTCAGCCGGCGGTTGGCCGCGGTGTTGGCGACCGCGGTCACCAGGAGCGCGACCAGGTTCGCCGCCTGCGCGCCGACGGCGGTGCGGAGGAGGACGTAGAGGAGCAGGTACGCCAGCGTGCTCAGCACGCCAATCGCGCCGAACCGGATCACCTGAGCCGCCAGGCTCGGGCTCCGGACGGGCCCGGGAGGACGTACGCCGCTGAGGTCGATCCGGCCGCTGACCAGCCCGAACAGCAGTCTCCTGATCCCGGCCAGGTCCTCCTTGACGGTTTTGACGATGTCCACGCGCGAGTCCGGGTCGTCAACCCAGTCCACCGGCACCTCGTGCACCCGCAGCCCGGCCTCGGAGGCCAGGACGAGCAGCTCGGTGTCGAAGAACCAGTTGTCGTCCTCGACCAGCGGCAGCAGCTTCTCGGCCACGTCGCGGCGGATCGCCTTGAAGCCGCACTGCGCGTCGGTGAACTCCGCGGAGAGGACCCCGCGCAGCAGCAGGTTGTAGCCCTTGGACAGGAAGTCCCGCTTCGGGCCACGCTCGATCCGGCTGCCACGGGCCAGCCGCGACCCGATCGCGACGTCGGAGTGGCCCGAGAGCAGCGGGGCGAGCAGTGGTGGCAGGGCCCGCAGGTCGGTGGAGAGATCGACGTCCATGTAGCCGACCACCTCCGCCCGTGACGTGGACCAGGCCGCCTTGAGTGCTCGTCCCCGGCCCTTCTCGTCGAGATGGATCGCGCGGACCCGGGTGATCTCGGTCGCGAGCCGCTCCGCGATGTCCCACGTGGCGTCGGTGCTGGCGTTGTCGGCGATCGTGATCGTCGTGGAGTAGGGCAGGGTGCGCAGGTAGCCGTCGAGGTGGCGTACGGACTCCTCCAGGCCCTTCTCCTCGTTGTGGACCGGGATCACCAGGTCGATCGCCGTCAGCAGCCGCTTCTCGTCGACCACCCACATCCCGCTGGAGAGCGCCGTTCCCGCGGTCACGAGGCGTCCTCGGTCAGGTCGTAGACGGTGGTGCTGCCGATCGTGGTCTGGGTGAAGTTCGCCTCGACCCAGGCGCTGATGAGCGAGGCGCTGGAGGTCTCGTCGCTGCTGCCGCCTCTCGCGCCGCCCATCCCGCCGCCGGCGATGAAGTAGTGGATCTCGCCGTTGGCGACGTACTCCTGGAACTGCTCGAGCGTGATGCTGTTCGAGGTGCCGTTGAAGCCGCCGATCGCCATCACGGCCTCACCGGTCTCGAGCTGGAGGCCGGCCGCGGTCTGGGAGCCGATCGTCGCGGCCACCCAGGTGTAGTTGCCGGCGTTGGTGCTCACCGCCTGAGCGAGCTCCTCGTCGACGTTGCTGCCGCCCATCATTCCGCCGCCGCCGGGCATACCGCCGCCACCGCCGCCGGGCATGCCGCCGCCGTTGGTGCCGGGCATCTGCTGGGTTCCGGTGCCGCCGGGCGCGCCGTTGGGCGGGGTGCCGTTGGGCGGGGTGCCGTTGGTCTGGCCGCCGGGGCCACCGCCACCGCCGGGCATGCCGCGACCTCCGCCGCCCATGCCACCCATCCCGCCGCCCTCGTACGGACCGGCCGTCGCGATCGAGCCGGTGTGAGCGGTGCCGATCGTCTGGATCGCGTACGCAGCAGGCCCGACGCCGAGGGTGACGGCCGCCGTCGCGAGGACCGCCGCCGCAGCCCGGCGGGTGAGCCTGTCCGCGAAGACGAAGGCGGCAGCAACACCGAGGCCGATGATCAGGACGGGCCAGCGCAGCGCGTCGTACGGCTGCTCACCCGACTGCCCGAGCAGCACCCAGCCCCACACGGAGCTGCCGGCCATCGCGACCGCCAGGGTGATCCGGGCGAAGAGGTTGTCGCGGTCGCGCCACATGATCACCGCGCCGACGACCGCGGTGATCGCGATCCACGGGGCCAGCGCGACCACGTAGTAGTCGTGGTAGATGCCCTCCATGAAGGAGAAGACCAGGCCGGTGACGAGCATCGTGGCACCGCTGAGCATCAGGGCGGCACGGGTCAGGTCCATACGCGGCGCCTTGCGCAGCGCGATCAGGCCGGTGACGAGGAAGAGCAGCGCCGCGGGGAGCAGCCAGGAGACCATCCCGCCGGAGACGCCCTGGAAGAGGCGCAGGATCCCGGCCGCGCTGGAGAAGCCGGCGTTGCCGAGGCCGCCGTAGTCACCGCCGTTGAGCCGACCGACGCCGTTGTAGCCGAGGGTCAGCTCGAGGAGCGAGTTGCCGGTCGAGCCGTCGATGTAGGGGCGCCACGACTCCGGGATGAGCTCGACGATCGCTATGTACCAGCCGGCGCTCGCGACCATGGCGGCGAAGCAGGCGATGCCGTGGGTCATCCTCCTGCCCAGCGAGCCCTTGCCCGCGATCAGGTAGACGACCGCGATCGCCGGGATGATCAGGAACGCCTGCAGCATCTTCGTCAGGAAGCCGAAGCCGAGCAGCGCACCGGCCAGCACCATCCACCTGCCCTTGCCGGTCTCGATCGCCTTGAGCGTCGAGAACCCGGCACCCACCAGCAGCAGGAGCAGCAGCGCGTCCGGGTTGTTGAACCGGAACATCAGTGCCGCCGCCGGGGTCAGCGCGGTGAACGCTCCCGCCGCGATCGCCGCCTGCCACGGTGCGACCTTCTTGACGAGTCCGTGGACGAGCCCGACCGTGGCTACGCCCATCAGGGCCTGCGGGACCAGGATGCTCCACGAGGACAGCCCGAAGAGGCGTACGGACAGGCCCATCACCCACAGCGACGCCGGCGGCTTGTCGACCGTGATCGAGCTGCTCGCATCGAGCGCTCCGAAGAACCACGCCTTCCAGCTCTCACCGCCGGCTTGTGCGGCGGCGGAGTAATACTGGTTGGCGTATCCGGACTCGGACAGTGTCCACAGGTACGCCACGGCTGTGAGAGTCAGCAGAATGATGAGCGACGCGCGCTCGGGGCGCCATCGCGGTTTCGCCGGCGGTGTCTGCTCTGGCGCCGATCTCGCCGTGGGTGGGTCGAAGAGTTGGGTCATGATGACCACGGTCGGACGCGGGTCTGTGGGAGTCTTTCGGCGAGGCTGTGAGCGTCCTATGTGGTTCGCTTCACATCTCGCTGCCCCCTGCTGGTCGAGCCGCGAGCGCCAGCGAGCATGTCGAGACCAACACGGTCGCTTTTGGGGCTGGTTCTTCTTGGGACCGTGGGCCGCCGACCCTTGCTTTGAGGGTCTTCTCGACGGGCCCCGGAGTAAAGGACGGCCTTCGGCCGCCGGCTTCGCCGGCCGCTATCGCGGTCCTTGACACCGGGGTCCGTCGAGAAAGATTTGGCTGGCTATCGGGGCGGCGGCCCGGGTGTGGCGCAGCGCATTGACTCCTGCGGCAGATGGTGTCGATGGGGTGTGAGTGGTGGCCCTTCGGGCCACTTACCATCCACAGCAGCGACGCCGTTCGCCGACGGCGAAAACATCGTTTGACCTGCACCTATGGGTGGTTAGATATCCGTTAGAGGCGTAGAATCAGACCCATCACAACACACCTCTGAAGGAGGATATCCGATGAGTCTCGGCCGCGACATCGACCACTGGGGCACCAACCCCGGTGACGCGATCGACGCCGCCCTCAAGGCCATCGAAACCGCCCTCCACGACCTCCTCGCGAGCGACCCTGCCTATTGGCGCACCGGGCAGAAGAAGGACCTGCTGGAACGGCTGGAGAAACTCCAGGCCCAGCAGGCCGCTCTGAAGCTCCGCGTGCTGGCTACGGCTGGCGATATCGCGGAGGAGACCGGCGCGAAGGATGCGTCGGCCTGGATGCGGGCAGAGTTGTTGGTCGACAAGGGTGCGGCGCGCTCGCAGATCAAACTGGCGACCAGGGTCGCCAAGTACGACCTGGTGGCTGCCGGCCTGGCCGAGGGGGTGGTGTCTTTGGACAAAGCCCGCGTCATCACCCAGGCGTTGGACAAGATCAAGACGGACCCGGTCACCAGCGGCGAGGACCTGGCCCTGGCCGAAAAGCTCCTAGTGGATTACGCGACCCAATTGACGGCGAACGAGCTCCGGATCGTCGGCCGGAAGATCCTGACCGAGGTCGACCCCGCCCGGTTCGAAGACGCCGAAGCCAAGGCCCTGCTCGCCGAGGAAGAACGCGCCCAGCAGAAGACCGCCCTGCGGGTCTGGGACAACCATGACGGAACCGTCGGGTTCGAGGGCGTGCTGCCGACCTCGATCGGGATGCGGTTCAAGCGACTGGTCGAGGCCTACGCCCAGCCCCGCAAACAGCAGCTCGTCGCCAAGGGCGCGGCCTTGCCGCCGTGGGAACGACTCATGGGACAGGGGTTCACCCGGCTCCTGGAGACCATCGACCCCGCAGCCCTGCCCCGGCACGGGGGCGATGCGACCACCGTGAACGTCGTGATCTCGCTGGAGGAGCTCCGCAAGGACCTCGGCACCGCCACCCTGGGCTACGACGAGACCAACGGGACCACGATCAGCGCCGCCGAGGCCCGCAAGCTGGCGTGCAACGCGACCATCATCCCCTGGGTGCTGGGCGGTGATGGTGAGGTCCTCGACGCCGGACGGGCCAGCAGGTTCTTCCAACCGATCCAACGCAAGGCACTCCGGTTGCAGCAGAAGTGCTGCCAAGCCGAAGGGTGTGACATGCCACCCGAATGGTGCGATGCCCACCATCTAGATCCGTGGGCTGCGGGAGGGAAGACCGACCTGAAGGACGGGGCCTTGTTGTGTCCCCATCATCACCGGCTGGCGCACGCCCCGGCATACATCCATGAGCGACTACCGGATGGCACCATCCGATTCACCCGCCGCCCCTGAGACCCGCCAGGGTTCGCGCCCACACGACGAGCGTCCCCGGACATCAGCTACAGCCCCAAGCCCGTGCCCAACTGAGTCCGCTGCGCCACACCCTCGCCGCCGACCCCGATACAGGCGAAATCTTTCTCGATCGGGCGCCGGGTCAAGGATGGCCGCAGGCCACCGCGACGCGGCGGGCGAAGCCCGTCCTTGACGCGGTGCGTGATCGAGAAACAATCGAAGCAAGGGTCGGCGGCGAACACCGACACGAGACCACGGCCACCTCAGCGCGCCAACCCCAGACCAAGCCAGGACTCGACAGAGCTCAGCCACCGACCCAGCACCCAGAAAAACCGGGCGCGACGCGCCGTACGTGTCCGAGATCACGTTCCCAGACATACCCAAAACAAGAACACGTTCTAGAATTGAGCGTCAAACCCACGTACGCCCACATAACCACCTGGTGGAACGGATTCGGAGGGTTACACGACCCCCTTTAGGCTTGCCTTAGTACATCCACGGAAGGTTGAACTCCCTTATGCGTGACATCCGCGTTGCGATCGTCGGTGCCGGCCCGGCCGGCATCTACGCTGCCGACATCCTCACGAAGGAGCACCCTGGTGCGCGCGTCGACGTCATCGAGCGCCTGCCTGCTCCCTACGGCCTGGTTCGCTACGGCGTGGCTCCTGACCACCCGCGAATCAAGGAGATCATCAAGGCTCTGAAGCGCGTCCTGAACCAGGACAGCATCCGCTTCATCGGCAACGTCGACTTCGGCACCGACCTCAAGCTCGACGACCTGCACCGGTTCTACGACGCCGTCATCTTCGCCACCGGCGCGATGGCCGACCGCGAGCTCGACATTCCGGGGATCGACCTGCCCCAGTCCTACGGCGCGGCCGACTTCGTCAGCTGGTACGCCGGGCACCCCGACGTCTCCCGCGAGTGGCCCCTCGACGCCGAGGAGGTCGCCGTCCTCGGCGCCGGTAACGTCGCCCTCGACGTCGCCCGCATGCTGGCCAAGCCCGCCGACGAGCAGCTGGTCACCGAGGTGTCTGACAACGTCTACCAGGGCCTGAAGAAGAACCCGGCCAAGACGATCCACGTCTACGCCCGCCGCGGCCCGGCGCACATCAAGTTCAGCCCGATGGAGCTGCGCGAGCTCTCGCACTCGCCCTCGGTCGACGTCGTCGTCGAGGAAGAGGGCTTCGAGATCGACGAGGCCGGCGAGAAGGCGATCCAGAGCCACAAGGCGACCAAGCTCGTGGCCGACATCCTCCTGAAGTACATGGAGGCGCCCGCCGGCGACAAGCCCCACAAGATCGTCATCCACATGATGCAGAACCCCGTCGAGATCCTCGGCGAGGACGGTCAGGTGGTCGCGCTGCGCAGCGAGAAGACCGAATACAACGGCGACGGCACCGTCACCGGCACCGGCGAGTTCACCGACACCCCGGTCCAGGCCGTCTACCGTGCCGTCGGCTACCTGTCCGAGTCGCTCCCCGACGTGCCCTTCGACGGCGAGAACGGGGTCATCCCCAACGCCGGCGGCCGGGTCCTCGACCTCAACGGCGAGCACATCAACGGGACGTACGTCACCGGGTGGGTCAAGCGCGGACCGGTCGGCCTCATCGGCCACACCAAGTCGGACGCCAAGGAGACCATCGACAACCTCCTGCACGACCTGGACAAGCTCACCCCCGCCGAGCACGGCTCGCCCGCGGCGGTCCTCGAGCACCTGTCCGGCAAGGGCGTCGACTTCACCACCATCGAGGGCTGGGAGAAGCTCGACAACCACGAGCGCTCCCTCGGTGAGGCCCAGGGCCGCGAGCGGATCAAGGTCGTCCCGCGCGACGAGATGATCCAGATCTCCAACGCCTGACACACCACGTACGCAGCGGGTCGGCCATCCAC